>JAQVZT010000389.1 GCA_028708055.1 Methanothrix sp. | reverse complement strand
TATCAATAATGCTCGTAGCTCTGATGATGCTGCTCTCAGTGGCTATGGCCGAAAACGCAGAAGAGACCGCTGCCAAAGAGGCAGTAGAGACTGACATCAATTCCACTGAGCACGCTGTTGCTGAGGACGCAAAAGAGACAGCAGCCGCAGTCTCCGACGATGCAAGCGCCGAGGCCAAGAAGGTAGAAGAGAAGGCAACCGAGGCTGTTAAGGCTGAAGAGCAGAAGGCTTCTGAAGACGTTAAGGCCGAAGAGCAGAACGCAACTGAAGCCGTTAAGACAGAAGAGCAGAAAGCCCCAGGATTTGAGGGCATCTTCGCCGCTGCCGGACTTCTGGCAATCGCATGCCTGGTTCTGAGCAGAAAAGAGTAGACCAATAAAACTACTCCTAACCCAATTTTTTCAAAATATTTGTTACATATTTATATATCTTGGGCTCTATTGTCAATCAGGTGAATAAAATGGCACCAGAGAGAATTAGAGAGGCATTATTCTTCAAGAAGCTGGACGGAGACGTTATCTGCTGCCTTTGCCATCAGAACTGCCGCATCCGCCCGGATAAGAGGGGAATTTGCGGGGTCAGAGAAAATCGGTCAGGCAAGCTGATGACCCTGGTTTACGGAAGCCTGGTGGCAGCCAATGTCGACCCAATTGAAAAGAAGCCATTCTACCATTTTCTGCCCGGCAGCCTAGCCTATTCCATAGCCACCGTGGGCTGCAACTTTCGCTGCCTGCATTGTCAGAATGCAGACATCTCCCAGCTGCCCAGAGAGACCGGCCAGATACCGGGAGAGTTCATGAGCCCGGAGAGCGTGATCGAAGAAGCCTGCGCTCTGGGCTGCCAGTCCATCGCCTACACATATTCCGAGCCCACCGTCTTCTTTGAATATGCCTTTGATGTAGCCACCCTCGCCCATGAAGCTGGACTGAAAAATGTCTTTGTCAGCAACGGCTACATGAGCCGAGAGGCTGCAGAAAAGATCATTCCTCTGCTGGACGGAATAAACATCGATCTCAAAGGCGACGATCAATTCTACCGGAAGGTTTGTGGAGCAAAACTTGAGCCGGTAGAGCAGAATATCGATCTGTTCTGCAAAAGCGGCGTTCATGTGGAAGTGACAACCCTCCTCATCCCAGGCCTCAATGACTCTGAGGCAGTTCTGGCGGAACTGGCCGCCTTTCTGGCAGGAGTGAGCAAAGATATGCCCTGGCATATTTCTGCCTTCTATCCCATGTACAAGATGAGAGATATTCCCCGTACTGGAGTGGAATCCATTTACAGAGGGATAGCGGCAGGCCACGATGCTGGACTGAAATATGTTTATGCAGGAAACCTTTCCGGGGAGAGCGGTAATACCATTTGCCCGAAATGCAAAGAATCTCTCATAGAACGGTCGGGATATCGGGTCTCCAAGAATTCCGTGATTGATGGGCATTGCAGCAAATGCAACACGCCTCTTTATGGCGTTTGGAGCTGATTCGGGATATCTGCAAAACTCTTAAGTATCGGCCAGTAGGAACACTCATTCCATATGCCATTTTGCTCAGTAGAAGAAGCAATCTCCGACCTGCAATCAGGCCGCTTCATCATCGTCCTTGATGACGAGAATCGAGAGAACGAGGGTGACCTGTTGATGGCTGCGGAAAAGGTAACACCAGACGCCATCAATTTTATGGCCCGGTTCGCCCGCGGACTGATTTGCATGCCAATGACCGCGGAAAGGCTGAGGGAGCTTGACTTGCAGCTCATGACCGCCCAGAATTCCGAATCAATGGGCACGGCATTTACAATCACAGTAGATGCCAAGGCAAACACCACCACCGGCATTTCCGCTTTTGATAGGGCTACGACGGTCAAGACTCTCATTGATCCCATGACAAGGAGGAGCGATATCGTCACTCCTGGCCACCTCTTTCCCTTGCAGGCCAAAGAGGGAGGAGTCCTGCGTCGCACCGGCCATACTGAAGCATGCGTGGACCTGGCAAAGCTGTCGGGACTCTATCCAGCTGGAGTCATCTGCGAGATCATGAACGAAGACGGCAGCATGGCCAGGCTGCCCGAGCTGGAGATATTTTCCAGGCAGCACGGCATCAAGATGCTGACCATCGAGAGCCTCATCAGCTACCGCATGCAGCGGGAGAAGCTGATCCGCAAGGTCTCTGATGTGAGCATGCCCACGGAGTACGGATATTTCCGGGCCATCGGCTACGAGTCGGTCCTGGATGGCCAGTGTCATGTTGCCTTTGTGGCCGGCGACCCCCAGGCACCCGACGCCCTGGTCAGAGTGCACTCGGAGTGCCTCACCGGCGATGTCTTCTGCTCCAAACGCTGCGATTGCGGCGAACAGCTTCGCAAGGCTCTGCATCTCATCAGTGAGAATGGGAATGGGGTGCTGCTGTACATGCGCCAGGAAGGAAGAGGCATTGGCCTGGCCAACAAGCTGCGCGCCTATGCTCTCCAGGATGCGGGATCGGATACGGTTGAAGCCAACAATGAGCTGGGCTACCCCGCCGACCTCAGGGATTACGGCATCGGCGCCCAGATTCTGGTGGACCTGGGCATAAAGGAAATACGCCTGCTCACCAACAACCCCCGCAAAGTGATTGGCCTCGAAGGATACGGCCTGAAGATAGTTGAGCGCGTTCCCCTGGAGATCGAGCCCAATAGCATTAACAGAAGATATCTGGAGACTAAAAGAGATAAAATGCATCACCTGCTTCTCCAGAACAGCGCACCCTGAGAAGCCGACCATCTTCATTTTAGGTGAGGATCTCATTAGATTGCGGCCCCATCTGATTGCGATCTAATCAGGTGGGAAGCGCCAGAAATTTCAATGTGGATATCTACAGAGAGAGATATGCCTCCTGAATTTTTACCACCTCGGCAGAGTTCCTGGCTGAAGCATACTCCTGCAAGGGCCCCTGATTGAGCTTTAAAAACACATAACCCCAATTGAATTTAGAAAGAATCAGCTCCGCCTGCTCCCGTTCTCCTAGTATTATCAGCCCGGCGGCCAGAGCC
>JAQVZT010000388.1 GCA_028708055.1 Methanothrix sp. | reverse complement strand
GAACGGGGCAGACCGGTATAAAGCGCTTCAGAATCCCTACGTTTACAATGATCCTCAAGGAGCACTGGAGCTGGCCAATACATACAGAGAGCTTCAAAAGCACAATGCAGTCTACTCCAGCTCTCGCGCTGAGGATAACTGGCCTTACTGGGCCAATATGTGGCTGAATGGGCCTCAGGGCGTCAGTGGTTCTATCGATGGCGCAGTTGTATATTCTGCTCTATCCAACCCTTATAAGTTCAATGATCCTCAAGGGGCACTGGAGCTGGCCAATACATACAAAGAGCTTCGAAAATATAATGCAGTCTACTCCAGTTCTCGCGCTGAGGATAACTGGCCTTACTGGGCCAATATGTGGCTGAATGGCCAATAAAACGGAAGAACGGAAGTGTTGAAATGCCAGGGTCAGATCTGGCGATCTTCTTCCCTTTTTAATGCCTGATTTTTATATGGTTTTGTAACTTAGTCTGTATTTTGGAAGATCTCGTCAGTTGCTCTCACATAATAGCCAGGAGGGAGACGAGTGCAAGCCCCTCATCATTAGCTATCCGGCTGGATGTTGATTAGCATACCATTGAAACACTCATGCCCGGCCGGGCACCCACGAGGCATGAAAATGGGTCGTGGCTTGAGGGCATGCTGGAAACATTAATCGCATGCAGAAACGGTTGTACCGATGTGCGTGAGGCACATTTTCATATCAAATCTCATTTGGAATCTCATTAGAATATCATTGGCATAACCTTATCTGGATCTGTCCCAAAGCCCGGCATAGCAAGCTCACCTCCCGAAGCCATGCGGACGGAATGGCCGTGCATGCAATTCCATCCGATCGGTTTCGGAAAAATGGTGCAGGCAGCTGATTGTGCCCCCAGATCATCACGAAAAGCCGGCTATTATGACCGTCACAAAGTACCGGCAACGCGGCGGGATGTTCATGTGACATTGAGCCGAGACCTACATAAAAACAATCCTGATAAATGCGTAAGGACAGTATTTCCTTGTAAGAAACTGAATAGGAGGACTAAAATGAGTAAGATCAAACTGGCTCTGGCAATCCTGGCTATTGGCCTGCTCTGTTTCATGAGCAACGCATCGGCGTTTCCGGATCACGATGGGCAATATACGCACCATCCCGGATCGTGGGGACCTGTGGCCTATCACTGGTACACCCCTTCATACTATTACTATAATTACTTCGATCCATGGTGGAATGCCAACTTCTACGGTCCGTTCACATACCACTACTGGTACAGCTGGGGATGGTAAAGGCAAGAGCGGTCCGTCTGAATCCGGACGAAAATAACAAGGCTCCAGCCTTCTCAGGAGTACCACCTCTTTTTATCCATTTATCCCTTCATTCTTTCATCCTTTCTCGCAGGACACCTTTCGTTATTGCCTTCTGGGATCAGCAAAAAACGACAGACTGACCGGACCTAGATGAGCGAAAAACATTGGGCCGATCAGAACTCCACCAGACTCCTCTGCACTGGAGATGACAGGAGCTTTACCTGTTTGCGCCACTGACTGGCAGGAGTTCTTATTCGCGTTTGCATCTCCGCCAGGGCCTCAGCCAGGCTTGAATAGCGCACCGGCTGTGAGTTCATGGCCTTTCTGGCCGCTTCCCGCACTACCCATACGCCGAGGGGTGCCCAGTAGCTCTCAGAGATCTCTCGTACCGCCAGCACTCCTGCCTGCCTGCCCCGCTGGGCAAGGTTCTCCAGGACGGCCAGGCGCGCTGCGTAGTATCCGCCAGCGAGATGGCTGTAACCCTTGCGGGGCCGCGCGTCCTCTCCGTCTGAGCCGATGAATCCCTCTTCCGCCCAGACGGATCGAGCCATCCAGATTTCCACCAGCTCGAAGCGGAAGGACTGTGGCAAAAGGAGGATCTCGAAGTGGTTTGCCAGGCCCTCGCCTGAGAAGAGGTAGTAGCCGTTCTGCGGGACGCAGTCCAGTACCTTCTCTTTAAGACGTTTTCCGATCATATCATCGGAGGCGGTGATCGACCAGCGGGTGGGCACCAGCCTCCTCTTCCTGCCCAACAGTCCCAGGGAGAGCATGCGAGAAATGTGATCCGTCCCGATTCCGCTGGCATAAAGCTCGCCCACCGCTGCTGCGGCGACTGCGTCTCTGTCCTCAGCAATCTGGTCAACTTTTCTGGGAATGAGCGGATTGGTGGTGATCTGCATTCCCGATATCTCGCCGGACGGCCCGGAAGGGGAGAGCACTCCGTCAAACTGCAGATTGCCATGAGGCGGCCGGCAAAAGGTGACCTCGGTGCCCACGGGAGCAGACGAGAGTGCGATCTGCTGTATGGCCTCCAGCATCTTTCCCGGTGCCTGTGCATCCTTTATCGAGATCTTGCTCTCGGAGCGGATCATTGACGAGCGCGCGGCTATTATCTCGCCGATGTCCCTGGAGAGACTTGGTGGCTGTGCCGGTCCGTCGAGGCTGCCGCCTGCGGGAAGCATCGGTCCGGCTTTAACCCGCGGATAGCCGTACCTGCCCACGAATACCTCGGGTGGGGACAGGCCCTCCAGGCGCAGGCCGATGCGGGGCAGGGCAGCCGTCTCCTCCAGGCGGCGCAGTATAGGGCAAACAGGCCGCCCGCACAGCCCACGGCCTTTACAGGTGATGCATTTCATCAATGGTAGCAAGGCCCTTATAGGTTATATCACTATTATTCCCCGATGACAGACAGGTTGATACCGGCCGTTGCCCAGGACGCCAAGACCGGAGAGGTTCTCATGCTGGCCTACATGAATGATGAGGCCCTGGCCAAGACCCGCGAAACCGGCAAAGCCCATTACTGGTCCCGTTCGCGAAAGAAGCTATGGTTGAAGGGAGAATCCTCCGGGCATTATCAGCGGGTCCTGGAAATCAGAATAGATTGCGACGAGGATGCAATCTTGCTGCTGATCGAGCAGGAGGGCGGAGCCTGTCATACTGGCTACAGATCGTGCTTCTACAGAACGGTAGATGGCAAGATCGTTGGCGAGAAGGTCTTTGAACCCAAGGATGTCTATCGATGAGCCAGGA
>JAQVZT010000387.1 GCA_028708055.1 Methanothrix sp. | reverse complement strand
ACGCCAGTCATGTTTCCGCTGCCGTCATGTTTCAGGAGCTGTCATCCTCTCCTTTCACCTGCACATGCGTTTCCTTCTTGCGGGTCAGGCCTTCCAGGAGCTTGGGGACAGTATCTGCGACGTGCTCGATCAGGGTATGCTGAGTCTCCTTGAGCCTTTCTACCCGCACGCCATCCTGGTCCATGATTATGACCGCCACAGGCTTCATGCCCAATGCGCCGCCGCCTCCGCCATTTGGACCATCAGCCTTTCCTGCTCCCGAGCCCGCGCCAAAGCCCATCCCCAGGCTCATCAGGGGAATTACGGTCTTGCCCTCCACGGTAACCGGATCGCCCACCGCATTCTTGGCGGATAGGGATTTTTGCATCTCCTCGGTTATGGTCTTCAGTATATCGGTCAGTTCCTGCGTCTTTTCGCTGCCTGCCATTTAGTTCACACTCTCGACAGTAATTGTCCGGGATAGATCAAAAAGCTTTCTTCTTCTCCTTGAACTTAATGAGACGGGTAAGAAGGTCGTTATAGGGTGTGCTGATACCATAGTCCCGGGCATAGGCGGAAATGGCTCCGTTCAGAGCATCGATCTCCGTCTGCCGTCCCAAAACGATATCCTGAAGCATGCTGGCCCGATGACCCACCGTAGGGGGAAGCTGCTTTTCCAGGAGATAATGATAGTACTCATCGGCATCCCGGTATGGGACCCTAACCCCTTTGGCCTTCATCACCAGAAAGATCTCCTCGATTATGACCCGGATGATGCTTCTCGTCTCTTCATTTGCTCCCAGATCCCCGTAGGCTACCTCCAGCAATGCTCCCAGGGGATTTAATGAGCAGTTGTAGAGCACTTTACCCCAGATGGCCGCCCAGATCTCATCCTTGCTCACGATTTTGCAAGGAATGCCGGACAGGAGCAGATCCTCCTTCAATGCCGTCAGAAGCGGCTGGCTCACAGGCAGGAAGGGCTCGCCCAGCAGGACATCATCGGCGTTGACGGTAACATTCGCGTGCCCTGGATCGATAATCTCCGCTCCGAAGATGACCCGCGCCCCTACAGTGCGGTCTTGCCCAACCAGGCGGGCGATTGCCTCCCAATTATCCAGGCCGTTTTGCATTGAGACAATGATCCCGTCATCTGCCAGAAGCTCTTTCGCCTGCGTTGCGGCGGCAACTGTATCCTTGGCTTTCACGCAGAGCAGGATGATCGAGAATTTCTTCGGCCCCGCCGGGGTGAGGGCAATTCTGGTCGACTTCTGCATCTCTTCTGCCGGGACGAAGCGCTCTCCCCAAATTCCCGAGATCTTCAATCCCCTCTCGGATAAGGCCTGAAAGTGCCTGCCTCTGCCAATGTAGGTCACAGAGCGGCCCATCCTTTGCAGAAATCCGCCCAAAACGCTGCCTATGGCCCCTGCACCGTAGATGAGATAGTCGGGGCTTATGCCGGTTTTCATGAACGGCAAGAGGATTTCGTCCCTTAAGAGGTTTTCGAAAAGCATAGATTTAAATATTTTTAGGCACGGAACTAAGTGGTTAGAGGGTCCGGCCAAAAGGATAACAGTTGCCGTATTGAGTTTTATGAGCGCAATATATGGAGAAAAGCTGACCTTCTCCCAGGAGAAGGGACCGGATGTCAAATTGGTGGTCAACGGAGACGAATTTTATGCTCAATACGAGACGGAAGACGGCTACTCAGCTATCTATGACCGGGAACTGGGACTGTTCTGCTATGCTCTTCTAAAAGATGGTGCCTACTACTCCAGCAAAATTCCCATCAGCGAGAGCCCACCCAGCGACCTGGAAAAGCATCTTCAGGAGGTGGGCAGCGTTCGTCTGGCCAAGGCAGATCAGAGCGCCAGGAGAAAGGGTTTGTAATTCAGAGGGGCAATAGTCTGATTTCTTAATCAAATCTAAATATTTAGAGATGCAACATACCCCTTTAATCCTGGACAATCAGGAAATGAGAGGTAGGTTGCCATGAGCGCTATACTTGGGGAGTCGCTGCTCTTTCCCCAGAGGAACGGGCCGCAGATCAGGCTAAAGGTCTTCGGCGATGAGTTTTATAGCTACCAGGAAAACGACGACGGCTACTCTGCGATTTACGATGCGGATTTGGGGCTCTACGCCTATGCTCGTCTGATGGGTGGAGTGCTGATCACAACAGGCGTTCCCCTGAGCGAACTCCCTCCAGCCGGTGTGAAGAGGCATCTAAGGGAATCGCAGGAGACAATAGCTGCCAAATTCGAACAGCGGTTTGCCAGAAATTCCGCCAGCCGTGATGGGGCGGCTCGGGTTTTGGGCAGAAGCATGGGCCTGCTGGAAGGGCGGAAAGTAAATCGGGGTAAGATCCTGGGCCTGACAATTCTCGTCCAATTCTCAGATATCAAGACCTCAATAACCCCTGCGGATGTATCCGATATGCTGAATACCTCTGGGTATAACCGATACGGGAATTTTTGCTCAGTCAGAGACTATTTCCTCAAGATGTCCTCGGGAAAGCTGGACTACTCCAATGTGGTAATCGGCCCCATAACCCTCAGTCACGAAAAGCAGTACTACGTGGAGCATCCCCTTGTCGAGGAGACGCTGCGGGCAGCGGCGAAGAGCGGCATAGACCTGAAGCAATTCGATAGCAAGAGAGAGGGCTATATCGATGCCATCAACATTCTCTATGCAGGCAAATCACTCTATCAGGGCGACTACATCTGGCCTCACAACGGCATAATCAACATCATGCTGGGCAGCATGAGGGCCTACTTCTATATGCTGACCGGCCTGGGAGACGACAGGACGGAGCTGTCCATCGGCACATTCTGCCACGAGAACTCCCATATGCTCTGCCGCCTGCCCGATCTTTACGATTACGGCAAACGCGATGGCGACTTCCAGAACAGCGCCGGACTTGGTAGCTATTGCCTGATGAGCTACGGAAATCACCTTGACGACGGCAAGACGCCGGCACCGATTTGCGCATACCTGCGCAATCTGGCAGGATGGTGCGATAACAAAGTGTCCCTGAATGATGCCGGAGAGTATCAGGCCAATCATG
>JAQVZT010000386.1 GCA_028708055.1 Methanothrix sp. | reverse complement strand
CTCCCGGCTTGATAAGCTTGACAGAATTGAAGAGCAGATATCCCATCTCTCCCGCGAGGTTGAGGAGCTGAACCGGGTCATATCCAAGAAGACCTTCCAGATAGACGAGATTGCATCCTCCCGGCCAGGCCTGGACAAGTCGATCTCGGAAAAAAGAGAGCGTCTGCTGGCAATGGAAGGCGAATCGATAGGCTTCAAGGAGCAGCTGGGCCTCCTGGAAAAGGAGATCAGGGTCTCGGAGGAGACGCTGGCCGGTGTGCAGCAGAAGATCGAGGGACTGGAAGGAAAGCTTAAGGATTCGGAGATTCCTGGACTGAACAAGAAAGCGGATGCCGCCGGCCTGGAGATCAAACGACTGCAGGACCGGCTGAACGGCATTGACGCTGAGATTCTCAAGGACAAGATCAGAGAGGAGGGCGGCAGAGAGAAGCTGGCGGAGCTGGCAGCAAGGAGAGAATCCCTGGACGGCCAGAAAGCCGAAGCCCTGGCCAGAAAGGATGCTGCCGCAGAGCTGATTGTGCAGCTTTCTCTAAAGCTCTCCGACTGCCAGGCGCGTGAGGCGGAGATAGAAGGAGAATTGCACGGCCTGAAGGGCGCGCGGGGAGAGCTTCTTGAAAAAACTCTCGCCCTGCAAAGGGAAATTGATCTTGCGGAGCGGGACCGGGACAGAATTGATGCCCGCAAGAATGCCACGACCTATGCCAGAGAAGCCATCCTGTCGAAGGCAAACGAGCTTCGTTCTCAGATCGAGAGCCGGGGAGTAGACTCCACCCAGGAGCCGCCAAACAGCGAGACCGTGGCCGAGAAGATCAAAGCGCTTGAGCAGGCCATGCGGGATCTGGAGCCGGTGAACATGATGGCTATCCAGGAATACGATCACGTCAAGACGCGCCACGACTTTTTGGCAGAGAGAAGGACTACTCTTTCAGAAGAACGGGAAGCGATCATCGATAAGCTGGAAAAGTACGATCAGTTGAAGAGGGAAGCATTCCTGGCCAGCTTCATCGAGATCAACAAGAACTTCAAGCAGATATTTCAGGAGCTTTCCAAGGGCGAAGGCGATCTGGTCCTGGAAGACCCGCAGGACCCACTGGCAGGAGGCATGACCATCAAGGCCCGGCCTGCTGGCAAATCTCTGCACCGCCTGGAGGCCATGTCCGGCGGGGAAAAGAGCCTGACTGCACTCTCATTCATATTCTCCATTCAGATGTACCGGCCTGCTCCCTTCTATGCCATGGACGAGATCGATATGTTCCTGGATGGAGCCAATGTGGAGCGGGTGGCCAAGCTCATCAAGAAGATATCTTCCCGGGCCCAGTTCATAGTCGTATCCCTGCGAAAACCCATGATATTGCAGTCCAAATACACCCTGGGCGTGACCATGCAGGAGAACAACATCACCACTGTAACCGGTATCTGCACAAGCTGAGGCGAACATGAGCGAAGATCCATCTATCCAGGATTCTGAGGAAAAACCCAAATCCAGTTCCACCTCCGATTCGAAAGCGGAAGACCTTCCTGAGTTTGAATTCGGTGAGCCCGCCGAGGTTCTGGTGGAGCTGGCCAAGAGCGGAGAGATCGATCCCTGGGATATCGATATCGCTAAGGCTACTGAGAAGTTCCTGCAGTACATAGATACTCTGGAGAAGAGGGATCTGCGCATTCCCGCCCGCACTCTGCTCTACGCCAGCATCCTTTTGCGCATGAAGTCCGACTCCATGGAAGAGCAAAAGGAGGAGGAGCCTGAGCCTGAGGTCGAGGAGATCGCCGATGATCAGGAAGAGGAGATCGAGGAGAATCTGCCCCGCCCGCCGGTTCGGCGGCACACCAAGAGACCGGTAACTCTGGATGAGCTGATCTCGGAGCTGAAAAAGGCGGAGATGGTGGGCAGAAGGAAGGCCATGCGGGAGAGGTGGCCCGTCGCCGAGGAGAAGACTCTGGATGTCTCTCACGATGAGGGGATTGAGGATCGCATCAAAGCACTTGGCCCGATCCTGGACGACATGTTCATGGAGAGCAAGACCGTCACCTTCACGGAGATCAACAGCAAAAACAGCGAGACGGAAGATGGGGTCACCAATTATGTGTCCCTGCTATTCATGGCTCAGAGAAAGCAGGTGTGGCTGGAACAAGAGGAGATCTACGGAGACCTGTTTGTGAGCAGGCATCCGTGATATCCAGGAAGAGTCACCGAGCAGTCCAGGAAAACCGCCACAGGGACGGGTCACGGTAACCCGTCACAGGGTCCCATTCAGGGACTTCAAGTATTCCTTTTGAGCGGAATCGGCTTCGGCGCGGGTCTGATCGGCTTCTTTGAAGGCAGCGATCATCTGATCGTGGTATTCCTGGGCCATGTTTGCGAACTTCTTTACCTGGTCGTGGTAGCTGCACGCCATATCTCTCAAGGATTGCGCTTCATCCAGAAGTTTCCTCAGCTCTTCATTCTTCTCCAGCTGCTCTCTTCTTCTCTTGAACTCTGCGCGCAGAACAGTGATTTTATTGACCAGCTGCTTTTCTCTCTCCGGGCTCAAGATCTCCGTCTGCTGCCGGAACTCCAGCTGCTCAATCTCGCCGTGAATGTTTCCAATGGAGCGCCCGTTTGTGAGGTTTTGCTTCTTGCGGATATCGTCTATCTTTGCATATAGCTGGCCGATCATCTCGTTGGACTCGTCCCGCTTCCTTTTGGATTGGGCAACGCTTTTGTTGCTCTCATCCCTAAGCTTCTTGAACTCTTTTGCCTTATTAATCAGCTCTTCGGTGGCCCTGTTAAGCTCATTTCGCCTGGCAGCCCATTTGCCCGCTTCAGAATTTAATTGGCGTGTTTCACCCGTTAAGGCAAGGGACTCCTCTCTGAGTTTGCCTTTCTGATCTTCCAGTTCATTCAGCATACCCGTATTCCTCCTGCACCTTTCCGTTTGTTCGGGTCTTGTTCCACCGAAATCTTCTAACCCGGAAACACCATGATGGTTGATGTAGCTATAGAGTTACGTTGAGTACGCAGGGTGATTTATAGTTTCTGTTGATTTTTATAGCGGGAACGAA
>JAQVZT010000385.1 GCA_028708055.1 Methanothrix sp. | reverse complement strand
ATGCTGCGGTCATCGATCTGCTTAAGAATCGCATCATGAACGATCGGGTCCTGCTCTTCTGCGTGAACTGCAAGAAATGGAAGAGCATGCGCCAGGTCGAGCGTGTGCCTGAGCGGCCTGAGTGTCCCTTATGCGGCTCCCGCATGGTTGCCGCCCTCAAGCCATGGGAGGAGGAGGAGATCAAGATCGTCAAAAAGCCGGAGAAGAAGAAGACCGTTGAGGACCGGCGCAGGACAAAGAGGGTCTTTCGCAATGCCAACCTGGTCCTGAGCTACGGCAAGACCGCCGCCATTGCTCTCGCCAGCCGGGGGCTCGGCCCGGAGACTGCCGCTCGGGTTGTGGGAAAGGGGCAGAGTGACGAGCTGGAGTTCTACAGGGACATACTGAAGGCGGAGAGGGAGTACGCCAGGACGAAGAGGTTCTGGGGATGAATGGGCAGGCAACTCATCGATTTTCTGCGAAACAAGCTAATGAAAAAGCCTGTATCAGGGAATAAATGGTGAAATATCACATAATCCGGCCTTATTGCCATTTGGGACAAGCTTGTATATCGTTCCACTCAGGTCAACTTCTACGTAGTCACTGGTAGGCTTTGCATCGTAGTTGTGAGTCACTAGATAGAATGCGAGATCCTGAACGGTAATTTTTGGGTCGTCAAATGAATATAGCTGCTCTTTTAGCTTATTTATATCATTATCATTTCCTGATGCTGAGGCGGATTGGAGCAGCCATATGGAAAAAGGGATCAGGATGATGGATATGAATATTATCCTTGTTTTTAGATGTGTCATGTGCTACGTCACTCTGGATATTTCATTTGCATTGTTCTCAGGCTTTCCATGTCTTTCTTTAATTCATCAGTCATTCTAGTTCCGTTGAGTTTGGAGCTGAGGAGATTCTGCAAGCTGAATTTGTCATATTTTATATCTTCCAGATTCGCTTTGCTCAAATCAACTCCCATCATCATGATCATTGTGAGATTGGCTCCGCTAAGATCTGCACCTGCCAGGCTTACGTTCTTTAATAGAATCAGTTCCAGCCTGGCATTTCTTAGACTTGCATTGCTAAAATTAACATCCTGGATAAGCATCGGACCTTGTAAGGTAGAACCATCTAATTTAGTCCGATTAAAATTGGCGCCTATTAAATTCAAGCCCTGAAGATTAGCTGAAACCAGATCAACGCCAGTCAGGTCTGCGCCATTTAATGACGTCCCGTAGAGGTTTGCCGAATTAAGATTGGCACCTTTAAGAACGGCATTGCTGAGGTCGGAACAGGTCAGATCTGCATCCATTAGATCTGAACCGGTAAGGTTTGACCTCATCATATAGGCCCTCGCCAGATCGGCTTTGCTCAAGTTTGATTTGCTCAAGTCAGTGCCATAGAACTCTACTCTGGATAGCTGACTTTCCGATAAACAGCTATCACTCAGATCCGTCCAACTCATTTTTGCACTCATGGCAATAGCACGGTGCATATTGAGTCCCTTCATATTGGCGCCTACAAGATTGGTTTCAACGAGCCTCATTCCAGTCAGGTTCGCGCCCCTTAGATCTGAGTACTCCAAACAGGCTCCTGTGGCATCGGCTTCGATGAGCTTTGCGCCGACAAGCTTGACACCGTGCATCTTTGCATCATCAATATCGGCATTTGAGAGGTCCGCTTTGCTAAGGTCTGCTCCATTCATGCATGCACCGGAAGCATTTGCTCTGATCAGTTTGGCTTCTGTTAGATTAGCTTCATGCAGTTCCGCATCTGAAAGGTCGGCATCCGATAGATCAGCATTTGACATATCGGCATTAGAAAAACAAGATCCCCTAAGGATAGAGTTGGAAAGGTCCGATCCGCTGAGATTAGTGCCCGTTAGATTAGCAAAAATTGCGTTAGACTTGGATATGTTTGAATCAATAAGCTTTGATCCATAGAGTCGTGATTCAGAGAGATCCGCTCCTCTGAGGTCTGCTCTTGATAGATCTGCATAGATCAAATTGGCCCCCACAAGACTTGCGCCAGTAATATTTGCTCTTACTAACGATGCGTTGCGTAGAATAGCTCGCCTCATATATGAACCAACAAGGCTGGCATCGGTCAAATCCGAGTTATTTAGGTTCGAAGCCATCAGGTTTGAATTGTCCAGTTTTGCACCAGAAAGTTTGGCTTCAATTATCATGGATTGCTGTAGGTCCGCACCTGTGAGATCTGCACCAGTGAGGTTTGCACCAAATAGATCAGACAAGACGAGATTTGCTCTTCTTAGATTTGCATAAGAGAGATCAGACTCCTGAAGACAGACCTCCTCCATATCAGCCTCTGACAGATTTGCCTTTATAAGAAATGCATTACTTATTTGGGATCCTTGCAACCAAGCTCCACTCAGATCGGCATTAGTCAAAATGGATTGCCTCATATCGGAACGATTTAGATGAGCTGCGGACAGATTCAGACCGCTAAGATTTAGATCGGCCAGCTTGGATCTGTCTTGGTATGACTGCTGTGGCGATTTGTAATTTTCAATAGCCGCAGATGAGATGGAAATGCAAACTAAGGTGAAAAGAAATATTCCCATCGCAGATCTCATCAAAGGACAATTCATAATATTACTATTGCATGATTAGATAAATAGCTATTGGCTTTTTGACTTTTTTTATTGGATGTTCTCGAATCTCTGGAAGATTCCCCTGCCCTTGCCTCTCTTCCGTAAAGCCGCCCAAAGAGCATGGATAAGGCTTGAACGGTGCAGTCAGCACATTTGCGACATGCGGTTTCGAAAATCCAGAGCTGAAAGCCACGCGTGTTCCACCATGTTCCAGCTCATTCTGGCATCTCGCGTTTGCTGATACAGAAAAAATTCTTATAATTCCTTTGAAAATATAGAGTTGGTGCAGTCTCAATGAGCAGCAGTCTGAGGATAGTCGGCCTTATCGGCGCTGCAGTTCTTTTCGCGGCGCTGGGAATCGTTTTAGCGCAGGACCAGGAATCGTCCGGTGCGGCAGATGATGGCGTCTGGGTTCTCACTTCAAAGAACTACAACTCTTCTTTTGTTCC
>JAQVZT010000384.1 GCA_028708055.1 Methanothrix sp. | reverse complement strand
AGCTGGATGCAAAGACTGCTATCCCAGTGCTCAGCCTCAAAGATGATCTTGAATTGTTCAAGGGCCTTAAATCAAAGAACGCCTGGACGGGATTTTTCAGGGGCTCTCCTGCCGAATTCAACTCAATTGATGGCGAAAAAATCGTCAATGCCATTAAAAAAGCCGTAAAAAATCCGGTCGAGCTGGAATACGATGAGAGAAAATACCGGCGCAAAACCAAGACCTATGAGTCAAAGATAGGCGTCGTGACTGTGCCCGAGGATCATGATGAGGACCAGAAGAGGCCTCCTCTCGAAGAGACGACTCATGAGGAAATTCAGTTTCTGTTATTGAAGCTGGGCTCTGATCTGGGCCTCGATGTCTGGGTTGCCAGGAACGACCGAAATCGCAGGCACAATGGAATCTGCTTTCAGGATGTCCCCAATCTGAGAAAAGAGCTTCCCAGGCAGTTTGATGATGCCACCAACAGGACGATCGAACTGATTGATGTACTCTGGCTTCAGGGCGATGCCATAATTGCGGCATTCGAGGTGGAGCACACCACTGCCATTTACTCCGGGCTGCTGAGGATGTCGGACCTGGTTAGCATGCAGCCCAACATCAAGCTCGATCTGTTCATGGTTGCGCCGGATGAGCGGCGTGAGAAGGTGATCTACGAGATCAACCGGCCCACCTTCGCCAGGCTGAAGCCGCCCCTCCCGAAGATCTGCCGGTTTATTCCTTATTCGGAGCTGAAGAATGAGGTCGAGCAGATTGGCAGCAGAATGCGCTACATGAGACCGGAATTCATCTCTGAAATTGCGGAAATCTGCGAGCCGGACTATTCGTGACGCATCCGGGCAGGATTCCCGCCGCCGCAATTCAAGCTGCGATCCTTTTCCGGCCCCTGGATTTCTGGGCCGCAAAGTCCCGGCCCCACTTGTTGCCAACGGCTGCAGGCCCTCCGGGCGGTCCCGAGCGGGAAGCCCTCCTCCAGGCGAGCGCCCGACCGATCCAAGAGCCCGACCTCACCGGCGCGTCGCCGCTTGACCGCCCCGCCGCCTCTGGCCCGCGCCCGCACGCATGCGCGCTCCTGCGGGTGGGCAAGAGGTCACCTGGCACCAGATTCCCGGCCGGGCATGACGTTTTCATTTCTGCCTGAACTATGATCTGGAATTGCTACAGATGTGCAGAGAATTGCAATTCTGATGCATTCATGGCTGCAATCTAGATATAACCCCATAGGGCAAAACAGCCTTATGCAATATTAACATCTACTCTAAAGAAATTTTTGCATTCATACGGGAGTATGCGCGAGGATTTTTCATCGCTAAACCGCAAAGCAACAGGCCAAATGGCAGATCGACATTTCCATCTTCCCTGACTGCATCATCCGGCTGAAAATCCTTATAATGCATTTAAGATATTAATTACCCGTCCTACTAATATCATCTTCTAGAGCAAGATTTATCCGAATAACAAAATCCAGACAGAATAGTTATGCATGACAAAAAAAATTTTGCTACAAATTGCAGCTATATTCCTTTACAATAGTTCAAATAATTCCAGAAAAAGGCATCAAAAAGCATTAAATACTAGATATTAGTAATTAGATGCTAATAACAGTGAATTGGAGGTGAATCTAAATGTGTTGCCACGATGATAATAAGCATGAACACACACACGCCCACAATGGTAAAGAGCACGTCCATGAGCATATCCATGATGCGGATCATAAGCATGGACACAAGTGCTGCCATTAGCGGCAATATAATAGATTAAATTAGGATTGCTGGCAATTGATCCTTGTGCAGGACGCAAGGATTCAATGCCAACAGTTCCTGAGCTATTTTAGCCACCTGGCGAGAATCTCTACCAGTTCCCTCTTTCGTACCATACCACCAGTCCTGTCCAGGTTGAGCCGCACAGGTTCCCACATGCACAGCTTTTGCAATGTCGGTCATGATCGGCTCCCAATTCCAGACTGCACCTGTAAGAAACACATGCGGGAAGAACCGGGCCGTATTCGAGCCGCTGGATATGAAGTAAGTTCCTGTCTCCTCCGCAGCTCCGCCCGTAGCGTCGGAATCAGAACCATGAGTTATGATGTCGCACCCCTCTTTGATTAGTCCAAGAGCCAGTTGTCTCTTTTTCTGGGGATCGTACCAGCTTCCCACCCACAGCACATACAACCTGGCCTGGGGGTTGACGCTGGCCATTCCCCTGGCGAAGGCGTTGATGGCCATCATCACCTGCGGATCGGCAATTGGATCAACAGCGGCGACTCTATTGGTCTTCGTCATGCTGCCAGCCACTATTCCCGCTAGATATGCAGATTGATAAAATCTTTCGTAATATGTTCCTACATTAGGGGCTAATTTCTTCTGGCCGCCACACCACATAGATGTAACATCAGGATATTCTTGCGCAACTTCTTGGATAGCTTCCCCAAAGCTTCCGCTATGACAGAATATTAGCTTGCATCCGTTTTCGGCATATTCTCTCAGTATTTGGGCGGCGTTCGGCCCGGAGGCACTCTCGCTCTCCGAAAGGCTTACGTATGGCCGCTTCTTAGCCATTTTAGCCGCACCTGCGTGACCCTCGAAGGTCTAGCCGTGGTCGCCTACAGGGCCAAAATCAAGCAGTTCCACCTTGAGTTCGGACTGATTGGAACTATCGACTCCATCCATGGCAAAGGCTACTGTGATGCCGAATAGTGTTCTGACAAGGGCCAATTTGGCGAAAGCGGACCTGAGCGAAGCTGCCGTCACGGATGCAAATGCAAGCGAAGCAGAATTGTCCGGAGCCAAACTGCGCGGATCCGATCTCATCGGTGCCGTTCTCCGCGGAGCGAATTTAGACAATTCCATATTGCTCGGCGCAAAGCTGAATTGGGCTGATCTGAGAGGATGCTCCCGCTTTCAGTGCGTATTGTCCCGGGCGGAGATGTCTTCCTCAGACTTCAGTGGTGTGGACCTGGGCGAGACCGATCTCTCTCGGGCATTCATGATGAGGTCCAACCTCACTGATGCCAACCTTGATGCAGCCGGTCTGGCATATACCGATC
>JAQVZT010000048.1:5842-12673 GCA_028708055.1 Methanothrix sp. | reverse complement strand
CGAAATCCGAATATCCAAAGGAGTAGCCAGGCAGGCCGTCTTTTTGTTCCGAGTTGTTCGGCCTTATCCAGGCAGCCAGCTCCTTTCTAAGGTCCTTATTTCCAAGCTGCATCTTCTGGGCTCTGGCTAATATATCTGCCATTTCAGCCTTGCCTTCATCGCTGGTAAGTATATCGAGCCGGAATCCTTTTCCTTTAGCGTAATCCTCTAATTTTTGAAGTTTTTCCGTTTCTATGGGCCTTTGCTCAAAGCTCTTTCTGTTTGTGTGCCTCCTGATTATCTCTGAGAATAGATCTGGGAATCTCGGGGGCGCTGCATTCTTTGAGAACCTTACGGAAGCAGTACGCTCGCCTGATACGCCATCCGGCAGGCATTTGGCATCATAATCAAAGCCAAAATGCTCGGCTGCCAGAAGCAGATTTGTGAGAACGCAGCCGTGGCTCAGGTAGAGGGTCCTGTGCGAAGGATCCAAAGAAGGAAGAGATCTGCTGAAGTCCGCAAACAGGGAGATCTCATCATCCTTTATTGCGAATTCCCAGGGCTGTGTATTTGGCCCGGAGGGAGCGAGAACTGCATAATTTAGCAAGAACTTTAGCTGATCATATAGAGTGCCGGATGTTGGGTAGTCGGCTTCGTACACATTCCATTCTGCCAGTTTGTCGTTCATCCTCTGCCATCTCCTAATTTTCAATTGTTGAGAATATATTCACTCTTGGCTATTTAACTTATCTCTTCTCTAATCAATTCATCGAGTATCAGGAGAAGCATTATCTCAGCTGCTTTATCGGATAAAACATCTCTTCTATGATTCTCTTCACGAATGAGAATCTTCTAATGCAGTTTGAAGCCAATGCAGTTTTGCGATGTTCCATTTTCTTTCAGAGGATAGATGGAGCATCTTTCACATAGTATATAAAATGTAAATGAAAAATAAATAGCTTTAAATACTTAGAAGGATCAATTACATAATTATAAATCTGTGAGTGGTGAAATAATGGCAGGAGCAATCGAGGAATATAAGAGGCTATTTAGAGAAGCGACTGTGGCTGATCAGATGAAGCTTTTTCGGCTTCATATTGCAATATACCTGGTCGTGAATATAGTCTGGCTTGCACTTAACATGATGGGCAGCATATCCATCACCCCCGCTTGGGCCATTTATTTCTCTCCGGTTGGATGGGGTATATTGGTGGTTGTCCACTACTGGTTCTACGTTCGCGGTGCAGAGAAGCTTTGCATGCTCAGAGAAGACGCCGTGGAATCAAAGATCAAATAGGTCTGGCGGGCGGCAGCGTAAAGCCGCAACGCCGGCAAGCGGCCACTCTTTTTTAGCTCTTTTTTCCCATTTTCCATTTCGCATCTCTTGTCACCTGATTAAAACTGCCCGCACTGGAGAGGCCTCTGCACCCTCGATCTTCAGGGGCAGGCAGATCAGAGTGTATCTGCCGCAGGGAACTGCCGCAAGATCGATTCCCTCCAGGATGAGGATATCGTTTTCCAGAAGGGTGCGGTGAACGGGCAGAGAGTTGTCCCCATATTCATCTACGGAGATGTAGTCGATTCCCACCAGCCTCACCTCGCGGGCGACACAGAGCCGGGTCGCTTGCACGGAGAGGCTGATGAAATCATCGGAAAAGCTGGCCTGATGCATGAGATTCCGCCGGGAGTTGCCGGTCTTGAAGAGCAGTGCCTGGCCGCTTTCTGTCCAGGATTCCGGCAAGCTGCCGGGCAGCACCGGGCCGTCTCCGGGAACGCAGACGACCTCTGCCGGCATGATGAAGCTTCCCGGATGATACTCTTCCTGGCGTTTGCCTCCTTCCAGCAGATGAGCAGGAAAGTCCAGGTGCGTTCCTGCATGCGATCCCAGAGAAAGTGCGGACAGATTGTAGCCATCGCCCTTATCCATCCTTTCCATCCACTCCTGTGAAAATTGCCGGTCTCCTGGATAGATGGGCGCCTTGTTCAGAGGAACGCTGATATCGTAAATCTCATTAAAATTCTGTGGTTTGTTCGAGGCGGCTTCGGATGCATAGGGCATAAACGGAAATCATTCTCAATCTATTTATAACGGCATCATTTTTCCCGGCGGCAGATCAGGTTTTTTCGACCCGGAAGTCGATCACCACATTGTATCTGTGAGGAGCGTAGCTTCTTACCGTATCCTTGTACAGCACCTCTGCCTTAAGTCCAATCTCATCAGCCGCCCTTCTTATCAGCGCCTCATCTCTGTAAAGATCTTCTTCTGGAGCAATGCAGTAGTAATGCACTATTCCCCGGGGCTTTGCCGCTCTCATCGCAGGAATGAGAAACGCTGAGGCGCTGTGGGGAAGGTTCATGATCACGTGGTCCGCCCGGGTCTCATAGCGGCGTGCAATCTCTGCCGCGTCGCCCTCCAGAATCTCGATGTTATTTATCCTGTTTAAAAGGGCATTTTCGCGCAGATATTTCACTGCCACGGGATTTTTATCTATGGCGATCACCTCTGCACCCTTTTTCGCCAGGAGCAGAGAAAATGGCCCCACGCCTGCGAACATATCCAGGACCACATCGCCAGAAGAGACCAGGCAGGCAATGCGCTGTCTTTCCGTGCCCAGTCGAGGCGTGAAATAGGCGCCCTCCAGGTCCACCCGGTAGCGCAGGCCGTTCTCCCTGTGTAGAGTTACAGTTCGATCTTCTCCTGCCACATGCCTGAAGCGCCGGGTGCGATACTCCCCTTCCACATCTGAGACCGGAGCGATAACGGTCTTTATGCTTTTGCTGGTGGACATGAGGGCGGCGGCCACGCGCTCTGCATCGCGATCTTCTATCATCGCAATGTCGCCCACGACCTCAAAGCTGGGCCGGAAACCCAGGAGATCCTCCGGGCTGATGATCTTCTCTTCCTCACGGAAACTGATCAGTGCCCGCTCAAAATGCCCAATGCGTCCCAGCTTTGCGGCCAGGATTTCATCGATCTCCATAACAGGCAAAAAGATATGGGACGCATCTGCGCAAATCTTGCGGCTTCGGTCGAAGGCGCCTGCTTCCACGAGAGCCTTGCGAATCCGCTCGCCATCTTTTCGGTCGACTTTCAAACCCAGTGTTTCTTCCGCCATCCGATGAGGATAATGAAGGGCTGGTATTAATATGATGGCTTTGATATGACTGCCGTTGTTATGTTAGCTTTAATATGATTGCCGTTGTTATGTTAGCTTTGATATGGCTGCCATTGTTATGATAGCTTTGATATGGCTGCCATTGTTATGATAGCTTTGATATGGCTGCCAATGTTATGATAGCTTTGATATAACTGCCAATGTTATGATAGCTTTATCTCCGATTGGCTCGCTGATAGAATTATCATGCTAAAACGGAAAAACGGAAACGAGACAATATCGGCATCTGAGATATCTCAATATGTCTACTGTCCCGTCTCCTGGTACCTGAAGAGAAAGGGAGTGCAGCCGCAATCATACGGCCTGAAGAGGGGAATCGACATGCATGCAAATGCCGGCATCAGGCTTGCGCTTCTGGAACGAAAAGAGAGGGCAGCGGGATTATTTAGAATGCTGGGCTATTTTACGGCATTCGCTGCTCTATTGCTTGCGGGATGGCTCCTATGGACTTATATCTGATCATATGCCTTTTGATGCTGTGTCTCTTGATCTCGTCCGCATCTTTTCAATTCCTGTCCAGGAGACAATCGTCCTCAATCAGAAACATGCGCATGGTCTACGGAATTCCTGACGGAAAGGTGATCTATACCGACCTGGATCGCCCGGCTAAGGCCCTTCACTCAAAAAAAACGCCAATCAGCGGCAAGCCGGATTACATTGTGAAAGGCAAAGGCCGCAGCCTGATTCCGGTGGAGATCAAGAGCGGCCGGGCAAAGGAGCCACATAAAAACCACATAATGCAATTGGCGGCATACTGCTATCTGGTGGAGGAGAACTATCGCCGGCCAGTGCCCTATGGGATAATTGTCTATTCCGACGGAGTGCAGCACAGGATCAATTATGATAGGAACCTGCGCTCCGACCTGCTGGCAACGGTAGACGAGATGAGGAAGACAATCGGACGCAACTGTCCAAATAGAGCGCACAACCACAGACAGAGATGCATGCATTGCTCATTTAGCGGCAGCTGCGAGAGAAGTCTGGCGAAATGATGGGGCGCTCAAATATGCACACCATAATCCCTGACTTGCTGCAGGAGCGTCTATACACTCTTGGCAATGGGTGGTTTGCTTCCATTGAAATCATCCAGCAATACCATGCAGCAATATCATCCGGCAATTGAATCTAGCAGAAAAATCGAGGGCAACCATTATAAATTTTAATGCCCCAGGGAAAACCAGGATTATCATGAGGCATCAGTTGGTCTTATTGGCTCTGTTATCTGCATTGCCCTTCACGTCCGTTGGGTCCGCGCTTCACGATGAGGCGGTGGGGCGCGTGGTAACCGTGATCAGCGGCGACTCGCTGGGCGTAGAGATGCTGATATCCGACGGGAGGACAAATGCCATCGATAGCATAAAGCTGGCAGATATAGAGGCGCCCTCAACTGTAACCGCCCAGGGGAAAGCCTCCCAGAAGTATGCCAATTCTCTGCTCAAGAATAAGATGGTATATCTGGATATTAGCGATAACAACAGCACTCGCAACGAATGGAACCAGCTCATTTGCGTCATTTATCTCATGGATTCCGAATATCGCCCTGTCTGGCCGCCGGTAAACAGGATACTCGTGGAAGATGGCTATGCCAGGCAGGTTGACGATCCAAGTAATGAATTTGATCCATCTGCCTGGTGGAAGCCGCCACCTGTTTTTCCCCCGGGTGAGAAGAGAGATCAGCTGATCGCCATGCTGGAAAAGGCAAAGCAGGCTGAAGAGATGGCGCTTGCAGCGCCTTCGCCCATTCAGGGCGCGATATCAAGCAGCCCCAATTCGAGCATAACAAGAGGAAGCTCCGCCTCCAGTTTTTCGGCAGGAAGCACAGCGTCCAGTTTTTCAGCAGGAAGCTCCAAACAGGGGAGCGTTTTAGAGAAGGACGCTTCTTCGGGGCGAATCAGCATAGGCTATCGCAAGTAACAATGGTTGAAGATGAAGACAAGAATAATTCTGAAGACCCTGGGTCTGCTGGCCGTCTTGCTCGGGACGCTCATGGTGATTCCGGGCGTAGTCTCGGCAATCTACAGAGAGCCCCTGGGCGTGGCAACCTTCGGCCTCAGTTCCCTGACGGCGATTTCAGTCGGCCTCGCCCTGAAGCATTGGGGAGAACGCTCCGGCGACAATTCAATTATGGGCCACAGAGAGGCTTTCGCTACCGTCTCTTTGGCCTGGCTCTTAGCAGCGCTTCTGGGCGCTCTGCCTTATGCATTCCTGGGGTTAAGTCCGGTGGATGCCGTTTTTGAGTCGATGTCGGGTTTTACTACCGCGGGAGCCACCATCCTCAGCGAATTCAATTCTCAGGGCTACTGGATCATAAGCCCCAATCTGGTGCAAAGCAGCCTTGCTTATGTGCTGGCAGATCGAGCGAAAGACTATCTGCTCCATTGCTCGCCTGCCGATACAATTCCACTTCAATTCGGCATAATCCTGGACCTCAAGGAAACGCTTGCCATCAAGGGAACATACTACGGCCTCCTCTTCTGGAGGTCCTTTACTCAGCTCTTGGGCGGTTTGGGGATAGTACTGCTCTTTATCGCAATACTGCCTAATCTGGGAGTTGCCGGCAGGGAGCTTTATTCCGTGGATGGCCTTGGACTTACCAAAGAAGCCATAACTCCCAGAGTGAAAAACACCGCCAAGACCTTCTGGGGAATATACCTGTGCCTCGCAGGTATTGAATCCCTGCTGCTCGTTGCCGCCGGTCTGCCACTTTTCGACTCCCTTTGCACCTCATTTGCCAGCATTGCCACGGGCGGTTTTTCTCCCGTCGCCTACAGCATTGCAAAATACAATAGCATTTTAGTGGAGTTCATTGTCTGCGTCTTCCTCTTGCTGGGTGGCACAAATTTTATTATCTACCACCAGATAATACTTAAGAGAAATCTGAAGAACCTATTTCAAGATCCTGAGTTCAGATTCTATATCCTGATAATGGGCATATCAATATCGATTCTGATGATATGGGGCAGGATACCGGGATATTTTGAAAAAGAGCTTCGGTCCTCCATCTTCCAGGTCATCTCGACCATGACCACAACAGGCTTTGTAAACAACTTCGATTACGATGCCTGGTCTCTGGCAGCCAAGGTTACGTTGATATTGCTAATGCTAATAGGAGGCTGCACTGGATCGACGGGTGGAGGGATAAAGGTAGGAAGGGTGCTCATAGTTCTGAAGCACACCTACAATGAGCTGATCCGAAGCCTTCATCCCAGGGCGGTTATGGTTATAAAGGTAGGCGATAAGATAATAAAAGAGAGTACCATAAAATCCGTTTTGCTGTTTGTCCAGCTCTACCTCTTAACCTTCATATTCGCAACCCTGGCCTTTGCCATAACGGAGGGAGCAAACCCTCAGTTCAATGCTCTCTCTGCCATCTCCGCAGCAGCAAGCTGCCTTGGTGTTGTCGGTCCTGGTTTTGGCGTAGTGGCACTTGACTTTACAGCGGTCTCTCCGGCAGGAAGGGTTCTGGGCTTCTTCTGCATGTATCTCGGGCGTCTGGAAATCCTTCCGGTGATATTGTTGTTCCTGCCGGAAACCTGGAAAAAATAGCGCTCTTGAGAGATAAAATTCTCTCGAAGATACATAGTTGGGATGTGATTAATCGATTAAGTAAAAATAATTTCGGATAGTTATTTGGGGAAAGATAGAAGTAAAATGTCGGTTAAGAACAATTATGATA
>JAQVZT010000048.1:0-5742 GCA_028708055.1 Methanothrix sp. | reverse complement strand
TGATGGCTAATAATGAAATGATGGCTAATAATGAAATGATGGCTAATAATGAAATGATGGCTAATAATGAAATGATGGCTAATAATGAAATGATGGCTAATAATGAAATGATGGCTAATAATGAAATGATGGCTAATAATGAAATAAGGGCTCGATGGAAGGATTGCTGGGACGCGTCACCCGAATTGTATGTGCTTCTAAAGGAGAGCAAAACTGTAGAAAGTGCTAGAAATAAGGTGGCACGCTACATTGAAGCTAGAGAATGGACTTACTCCTGCGATTTAGGTGAGATTGAGAATTGGGATTATATTCTCTTTAGAGATGTGATACGTACTTTGAAGAATATCATCTCACCAAGAAACGAAAAAATTGCAGGAACTTCATCACTGGTGAATCTGTGGCGTGCTGCCTTGGATGGAGATGCAGATGTCAGCGAGGATTTCATCGCGGAGTTTACGCATTTTTTCAAAGCATTAAAACTGAAAGCGGATGTCTATCCATCCCGATTAATGGAAGGAATAGATACTCCAAAATTCGATGAGCATGAAGGAAGAATCGCCGGTCAGATGCGCTCGAACTACCTGGATCAAATGGGTAGGCGCATGGACAATTACCTGAAAAGATATCGATCCGGGCTCGATCCACAGATCGTCTCCAAGAGGCAAGATAGCAGGAGAAGAATCTTAGAGATTCTCAATTCCACAGAGAACGATTGGAGGGATTGGCACTGGCAATATCGAAATATATTCAAAGATACTAATGACATAGATATAATTAAACAGATAATTAAACTTGGGCCGGATCATGAAGAATCGATGAGGCTGGCCGTAGAAAACCATGTGCCATTCGCAGTTACCCCCTACTATCTGCATCTTATGGACCTGGAACCCTGCGATCTGGACTATGCAGTTCGCAGACAGGTCTTTCCACCGCTCAGCTACGTCCAGAACATGATCACACACAGAAAGGACAGGAAATGGGCCTTTGATTTCATGAAGGAGAGAGATACATCGCCGATAGATCTTGTCACTCGCCGCTACCCCAGGGTAGCGATAATTAAGCCCTATGAATCATGCCCCCAGATCTGTGTCTATTGCCAGCGCAACTGGGAGCTGACCTCGCCTCTTATGGCCTCGGCACTGGCCCCTCCGGAGAAGATCGAGGCCGCATTGCAGTGGTTCTCAGAACATGAGGAAATGATGGATGTCTTGGTCACAGGCGGCGACCCCCTTGTAATGGATGACTCTCTTATCGACAAGATCCTGAGCAAGCTTTCTGAGATTTCTCACCTTAAGAGCATCAGAGTTGCCACCAGGACTCCTGCAACCGTTCCTCAGAGGATTACAGCCGATCTATGTGAGATACTGGCCCGGTACAACGAGTTTGGGAAGAGGAACATCTGCATAGTGACGCACTTCATGCATCCCTACGAGATTACTCCGGAAACGATAGCTGCCATAAAGATGGTGAAGATGAGTGGCATTGAGGTCTACAATCAACAGGTCTTCACATTTGCCAACAGCCGCAAGTTCGAGACATCAGCCCTTAGAATAATCCTCAAGCAGATCGGTGTGGACCCGTACTATACGTTCAACATGAAAGGAAAGACCGAGATGGAGGACTATGCTGTGCCCATATCTCGCATATTGCAGGAGCGAAAGGAAGAAGCGCGGCTGCTTCCTGGAATATTCCGAACCGATGAGCCGGTATTCAATGTTCCGGGCCTGGGCAAGGACCATCTGCGAGCCTGGCAGAACCACGAGCTTATAGCCATAACCCCAGAAGGCAGGAGAATGTACTCATTTCTTCCCTGGGAGAAGAACATCGCTCAGGTAAAGCCCTATATCTACACTGACGTCTCCGTTCTCAGGTATCTGCAAAGGCTTAAGGAGAGGGGAGAAAATCCGGAAGACTACAGGAGCATCTGGTATTACTATTAGCGCGTCAGCCAATCTGCCAGAGTTTGCGTGGCCAGCAGAGTCTCCTCGCAATGAGCATGAATAAACTCCTCAGACAGCTCATGATCCATGGCAATCGTCTCGCTGGCTGCCAGTGATCTTGCTCCTGCAAAATTTATATAAGATATCCTGGCGGTGAGCTCTTTGCAGGGCCTCTCGAAGGCCCTTCCAGGGAGCAATGCAACTCCAGTTTCTTGCAGCAGGCGTTCACAGAGAGTTGCGCCGTTCTTGATGTTCCTTTTCTCCAGAATTTCGGCGAAGGGCGAAAAGTCTGGAAACATATAAAAAGCGCCCTCTGGCGGATGGATCCGCACGCCAGCGTCCGACAGTATCTGGTAGCATTTCTTTCCCAGAGTTGAAAGAATGCGCCGGGCATGCCATAGATATCGCTCGATCGCCATCGACCCTCTGAAGGCTTCCACCGCAGCATACTGGATTGGAGCGCTAACTGATGTATATGTCTCACTGGCAACGGCTGCCATCGCCTCCATGAGCCAATCCAGATTGCGAGGAAAGGTGAAAGTACCCAATCTCCACCCACCCGCTCCGCACCACTTGGACAGGCCTGAGCTGATTATGGTACCCTCAGGATAGAAGCGGGCCACAGAAACATGTCTACCCTGGTGATGGAGCTGGCCGTAAATCTCATCTGAGAGAAGTATGACCTCATATTCCCTGGCAACCGCTGCAATCTCTTTGAGCTCATTTGCCGTGTAAGTGAGGCCGTCTGGATTTCCTGGATAGTTCAGAACCAGCATACGTGGACGATATAGATCTTGCTCCACCTCTAAATGCTCGGATAGGCGATCGGCATTGATATGCCATTTATCCTCGAATGACGTATGAATCAGGCTCACCCGTTTTCCCAAAATCGTTGCTTGAGGTACATAGGAGACCCAGCAGGGAGTGGGCACAATGATCTCGCCATAAAAGACCAGTTGCAGCAGGAACATGAGCTCTTTTGAACCGGGGCCTACCAGGACGCAATCGGCATTGGCTTCCACAAGGTCTTTCTGGCGGTGAAATCCGGCCACTGCCTCCTTAAGGGCCATGAGGCCTTTGACAGGGAGATAATCCTTCTCATGAGCATGCAGTCGCAGAGACTCTACAACAGGTGCTGGAACGGGGAACGGAGATTGGCCCAATCCAAAGTCATAGATTTTTCTTCCCTGGCTCTGCAGCAACTTTACTCTCTCGTTGATGGCCAGGGTAGGTGATTCACACAAGCCGCGAACATTGATATTCAAGCTGACATGCTTTTGAAGGGTCATTTAGCGCTCCTCTGTCATTTATATTCTAAATCTCGTCAGTTATTGTTTATAAACGTGGGCATTTTTTGGGTAATATATGCTGACCTGTTTTTCTCCGGGAGAGGGAATTGGTGTATAGTCTTCTGTAAAAAAATTCACAGATCCCTTACTGCTGATAAGCATTAGCGGGATAGTATTTGCATCATGAAATGGCACTACCGGATCATACTTGAAATTTTCCGTAAATTCATTTATAACCATAGATCCTCCAGATTTGAGCTTTTCATCGAGATAAGAGTATGTTACCTTAGGGGAAAAGAGCTTTTTTCCAGGTCGAGCGGAATCATTATAAATTTGAAGCAAATGAATGGAGCCATTACATACCAGGTAGGAATAAAAATTTGAGGGAAAGTGGATTGTCTTGATACATCGATTGGCCCTATTGGCTTTGGCATTGTGTTTGCTTCTCCTGCCGGCAGCCTTCGGGCTGCCAGATGAGGCAGTGGGACGTGTTGTAAGCGTGGTAAGCGGCGATTCGCTGGGCATCGAGATTCTGATTGCCGATGGAGGGATAAATGGTGTTGATAGCATAAAGCTTGCCGACATCGCGACGCCGTCAGGAATAACTGCTCAAGGCAAAGCAGCAAGAGACTATTCTTACTCTTTGCTCAAGAATAAACTGGTATATATTGATATTAATAATAATACGACAGGCAAGCGAAGCAAGTGGAACCAGCTAATCTGTGTCATTTATCTTGTTGATCCGGAATTTCGGCCCGTCTGGCCACCGGTTAACCGAATCCTTGTGGACGGCGGCTTTGCCAGGCTGAATGACGACCCATACGATGAATTCGATTCCTCTGCCTGGTGGCAGAAGCCTCCGGTTTTCCTGCCGAGCCAGAGGAGGGATAAGCTAAATGCTATACTGGAAAAAAGGCTTGAACCGGAAGAAATTTTCTTCATCGGGCCAATTCCCGCTCCTGTAGATGAGGCGCTAATTAAGTCCAAATCCAATACGACTGATGGTAACGCAACCGTAAGTGCGGCAGAGACCTCTCCAGAATCCAATGAATCAAGGATCGCTCTGCCGTCCAATGCGACAAAGATCACTCCGCTACCTATTGCAGCGAAGTCCACAGTGCCGTCCAATGCAACAAAAGTCACTCAGCTACCCAATGCGACAAAGGTCACAGCGCCGTCTAATGCAACAAAGATCGTTCAGCTACCTACTGCTGCGAAGGCCACAGTGCCGTCCACGGCAACAAAAGTCACTCAGCTACCCAATGCGACAAAGATCGCTCAGCCACCCATTGCGACAAAGGTCACAGCGCCGTCCAATGTGACAAAGATCACTCAACCATCCAATGTGACAAAGATCACTCAACCATCCAATGCGACAAAGATCACTCTGCCACCCAATGCGACAAAGATCACTGTACCATCCGATGCAACAAAGATCACACCCGCATCCAATTTGGCAAAGGAGACGTCCGCATCCGGCGCAATAGAACTCGTCACCACAACCGAATCTGCAAAGAATGTTTCAACATCCAATCCGGCAAAGGGAATACATGTACCAGATAATATAAGAGAGACATCCGTGCTGGGTGCGAAAAAGGCTGCATCCACATTGAGTCTGACAAAGGGCACTTCCGCGTCTCTTGCCGTCTCGAACAGCTCTGCATCAGTTGCGGCAAATGGCACATCCCTATCATCTGAAGTGCCTGTCAATGCCACATCTCATGTTGTAATGGAAAATGCCACTTCCCCTGAGGTGCAGATCAATTCCACGTCTCTTGTTGTGCCAGGAGTCCCCGAATCCAGAGCGACAAAGAAAGATCCAAGGTCGGTGAGCATTCTGGAAAAAGACAAAAAATCCGGATGCATCAGCATTGGATATCGCAAATGATGTCCACCGGCAGAAAATCAGATGAGTGCGGGCAATAATTCTTTTGCCCGCCTCATTTCCTTCGTATAATTCAGTATTGCCTGGCCATGTAAGTCCGGCCGGGGCTCTCTTTGCCGCATACGGCACAGCGGGCAAGTGAGAAGCTCTTGTACTGCGGCTCGCCCAGCATGTTTGCCCCCACCTGGTCCTCTAACTTGTGGCCGCATTCTTCCTCTCCGCACCAGGGTACCAATGCCACGCCCACCTGCGTCTGCGCCTTAGCCTCCTCGATGCTGGCAACCTCTTTTACCTTGGCATCATGAAGATTGCTGGCCTTGATGTAGAGGGCCGCCTGCAGATCTTCCGCCTCTTTGTTGATGGCAGTAGCCAGCTGCATCATGGGCACAGCTTTCTTTACTTTATCGCGACGGACCAGCGTGACGACTCCCTTCTCGATGTCCCTCGGGCCGACCTCCAGTCGAATGGGTACGCCCTTCATCTCCCACTTGTAGAACTTGGCACCGGGCCGCTCATCGCTGGTATCAAGCTGAACCCGCATCTTGGCCGCAGAAAGTTCCTCCTTTAGCTGCCGGCAGATTGCAAGTACCTTCTCCTTGTCGCCCAGAAGAATTGGAACAATCACCAC
>JAQVZT010000047.1 GCA_028708055.1 Methanothrix sp. | reverse complement strand
GACCCTGCCAGATTCCGGGCGGTGGTCTCCAGAGGAGCTGCTCTTACCCTGTTAGTGGTGAACATCCCGGCAGCCGCTCCGGAGGCGGCAATGATAGCCAGGCCGTACTTTCCCTGGCGCACTCCCGCGGCGCGAACTCCAGGAACGGCACAGATGCCGCCTTCAATTCTCTGCATGCTTCTTCCCCAGGCCCGAGATTATGTCGCCTCTGGTTACTATGCCACCAGCCGCCCGTTCTCGACCACCGGCAGCCTGTTGATGCGTTGTCCGGTCATGACGGACGCCGCTGCCTCAACAGAGTCGTCCGGTCCAACTTCATGCAAATTCCGGCTCATGATATCTCCCACCTTTTTATTGGGAATCTCCCCCAGATTGGCATGCATTTTTTCCCATTTGACCAGATCGCGGAAGGGGATCTCGAAGACCTCGAAAGGACTTGGAAGCCACAGACCGCCTTCCTCATCATCAACCGATAGAAGGCGCAGAAGATCTGATTCCGATACGACGCCCGCCAGCCTGTCTCCATCTAGAACCGGCATGCCGCTGATCTTATTCTTGCGCAGAAGCCGGGCCGCCTCGCTCACTGGAGAGTCAGCCTGGACGGTGATTGGCCTACTATTCATAACATCCCTGACCTTCATCATCTTCACCTCGATATATTCTCCATCTCAGTCTTCATATCAATGCTGCCGGTCCGATCAGGGCGCCATGCCCGGGAACCACAGCCCGGTCTTCTCATCCAGGCCCGCCATGAGGTTCATGTTTTGAATGGCCTGGCCAGATGCTCCCTTAACCAGGTTGTCTATGGCCGATATGACCACCAGTCGATCGCTGTCCTTCTCCGGCTCGAAGCTTATGTCGCAGAAGTTGGAGCCACGCACTGATGACAGCTTGGGGACCGCATTCGCCATGCGAACGAAAGGAGCGTTTTTATAAAACTCGCGATAGATCGCCGAGACCTGGCTCTTGTCCTGGAGAGTATCCTCGGCACCCTTGCGTGCCAGGACATGAGCAGTAGTGAGGATGCCCCTGACTGAGGGAATGACATGGGGCGTGAAGTTCACTTTTATACCCGGCGATAGGCGGGATAGCTCCTGCTTGATCTCCGGTACATGCCGGTGCGCCGTGAGCTTGTAGGGAATGACATTTTGGGACATGTTTGGATAATGAGAGGTCTCAGTGGGCTCTATTCCGGCTCCGGATATCCCTGACTTTGAGTCGTAGATCACTCGTTCCACCAGACCGGCATTGGCGAGAGGGGCGACGGCTAAAGTGGCGCCGGTGGGATAGCATCCGGGATTGCCCACCAGCTTGGCCCGGGCGACCTCAGGATGAAGCTCGGGCAGGCCGAAGACCGCCTCGCGGGGAGCGCGGTGCTTTGTGGCATAAGTCTTCTCGAAGACCTCGGTGGGCAGACGGTAGTCGGAAGACAGGTCGATGACCCTTGTACCGGCATCGAGAAGCTCGGGAACCCAATCCATTGCCGTGCCATGGGGTACGGCGGTAAACACGATGTCGCAGCGCTCTGCCACCTCTTTGGCATTTAGCGCCTCAAAGTTCAGGGAATAGATGCTCAACAGGTGATGATGAATGGCTGTAACGCTCTTTCCTGCCAGCTTTCTGGAGGTAACGGCAACTACCTTAACCTCGGGATGATTTGCAAGGAGACGCAACAGCTCCCCACCGGTGTAGCCCGAACCACCGACAATTCCTACATCTATCATAAAAACCCCCACGAGCTAATGATATAAATCGGCCACGCCCTAACGGCAAAATGAGGAAAAGAGCCGGAACAGTCCCCGAGCAGCATTCTCAATTCTCTCTTTATCCTCGATAGCATCAAGCCAGCTCTCCGGTATCCATGACGGCCCGAAGGCAGCGCCGAAGAGGGAGCCGGCGATTGAGGCAATGGAGTCTGTGTCTCCACCGCTGCTGGCGGCCACGGTGAGCGCCTCCCTGGGCTCAAACTTGAGGAAGCAGTAGAAGGCGGCGGGCACAGTCTCCATAGCCAGAGGCGAGTTTCGGATCAGGCCCAGGGCGTCTTCCGGCGGAAGGTCTCTCAGAGTGCCGGCCCAGAGTAGCCTTTCGGCAAGCTCGGCATCCAGACGGCTGGCCTGGGAAACGGCATTCCGAAAGATGGTCTCCCTGGATAGGCCGGCGGCACCGAGAGCGACGCCAACTGCTACGGCTACCGCTCCGGCTCGAGCTGCCGGAGAGACGTGAGTGGGCAGGCTCTGCAGATCGGCATAGCTCTTGACGACATTGATGTCAGGATGGTAGAGAAGGCCGATGGGTGCCGCCCTCATGGCGGCGCCGCAGGTGGGAATGGACAGGCCCGACTGCCTCCAATCCGTTCCTGCGATCATGCTCTCCACGGCAGAGCGGGTGACAAAGCCCACCCCCCGGTTGAGTCGCTCGTCCAGGGTCCAGGCGGTTCCCCAGGCGGTGAGTTTGCCGACAAACCCCTCTGGAGAGAAACCGGAGGCCTCGATGATCGACTCGGCGAGGAGCAGCGTCTCTTCCGTGTCGTCGGTGAACTGTCCGGCGAGAAGGCCGCTGTGAAAGTGGCCCTGCGGAGCCGCAAGCATTTCGCTAATCAAGCCGAATTTCTCTTTGATCTCCAGGGCGGTGTAGCCCTCGGTGGGCATTCCCAGGGCATCGCCCGCAGCCAGGCCCAGCAAGCATCCCCGAAAGCGGTCCAATAGATCCATGTTGCGAAAGAGCGGCGGCATGGGACTAATAACCATCGGAGTGCCTGCGGGAGAAGGACTGGCAGGATGATGCCACCCCCAACAAGGGCAGAAGGGTTATTGCCTGTTCGTGGCATAGAGTGCTCGTGGACACAGATCCAAAACGCCGCTCCAGGACGCACCTTGATGCCTGGGACAAAGACTACGCCAGCCGGGGCCACCTCTGGGGCGGAGCAGTAGTGGATATGCCCGTCCTCCCCGAGGGCTCGCTCGTCCTGGAGCTGGGCTCTGGCGACGGCAAGACCCTCTCGACGCTGCCCGGCGACTGCCGTGCCGTTGCAATCGATGTCTCGGCTCAGGCACTGCTTCTGGCATGCCGCGTCCGGGCGGATTCAGCTTTCATCCAGGCGGATGCCGCTTGCCTTCCTTTGCGGGAGTGCTGCTTTGATGCGATCTTCGCCTTTCATGTGACAGGACATCTGCTGGCTGATGGACGGCGGGCACTCGCCTGCGAGGCAGCGCGCGTGCTCAAACCGGGAGGACGGATCTTCTTTCGCGATTTCAGCGAACAGGATATGAGGGCCGGACAGGGGGCAGAGGTTGAGCCCGGGACCTTCCGGAGGGGCAGCGGAATTCTTACCCACTACTTTAATGAGGATGAGGTGGCGGATCTATTCCGCAGCCACCAGATAGAGCTGGCCGGCATCGGCACTCACTGCTGGAAGATGCGCATAAAAGGCAAGGATCACCTGCGCGCCGAGGTGCATGCAGCTTTTTTCAAGATCTGATGTCAGGGAACGAGAACCGACCGGGCACGAAGTTGGTGGCGTCCGCTTCTTGAAGCTCCACCTCTTGAATGGTGTAGTTTGTATCGTCGGTCTCGAAGACCATAGGCGGGAAGAGAACATGATTGTACACTTTTTCGAACTCTCCAGCACTGGAATTCCACCCGCTTCCTATGGTGAAATAGAGGCTATACTCTCCATCTTTTAAGCCGTCGATCTCCAGGGCGTCCTTGGTTCGCAGATAGACTGCAACCTTGGGCTTGTCCCACCTGTCGGTAAGTACGGCTACGGTGTCCATTGTCCAGTTATTGTAGATGACCAGCAATCCGTCCCCGTTTCGAACTGTATCGCGTATTATGGTGCCGGTTTCGGGGCGGGCGGCGGACTGGGCTGGGGCGATAAGGATGCTGACGAATAGTAGTATGATGAGGCAGGCAGCTTTCTGGCGCATGATAAGATCCCTTCCGGGTGATAGGATGTACTTTCAGGTATTTATTCTTTTGATCGCCTTTTTGAGGAATTTGTAGACTGAAGAAACGGATAATCGTCCTCACGCATCTCTGGGCGCCTTTTAGAACGCAATGGTAAGGGGATGATCGGTTAGGCTAAAGAGCTGAAGAAAAGAATAGCTTAAGTATTCGGGATAGACATAGATGCCTCAGGAGTTGTTCTGTTGAAGAGCATATTAACCTTCATCGCCTTTATGCTCGGGATATGCATCATTATATCTCCTGCTATCTGGGCCGAAGAATCAGGCACAGTGCAGAGCGCAGATGAACTGTTTCAGCAAGGAAATGATTTCTTTGCCCAGGGAAAAATGCAGGAAGCAATCCTGGCATATGAAAAAGCCATAGAGAAAAATCCCCAGCATGTTGGAGCACTGTCCAACAAAGCTGCTGCGCTCAGCCAATTGGGCGACTTCGAGCAGGCCATGCAAATATGCGATCAAGCCATCAAGATTGACCCCAAATACGCAAATGCATGGACCAATAAGGGAAATTCTCTTACTGAACTAGGAAGGTATGAGGAAGCTATCTCCGCTTACAATGAATCTACCACCATAGATTCGAATACTGGTGAGGCCTGGTATAATATGGGTCTGGCTCTTGTTTTTTTGAGCCGGTATGAAGAGGCGATCCAGTCTTACAATAAATCTATTGAAGCTGATCCTCAGAATGCCGAAGCCTGGTATAACAAGGGCTTGGCACTGGGAAGCCTTGGCAGATATGACGAGGCTATGTTATCCTACGATGAGGCCACCAAGATCGATCCGCAACATGCGAAGGCATGGTCGAACAAAGGCATGATTCTTGGCAGCATGGGCAGATACGATGAAGCTATAACAGCTCTGGACGAGGCCATCAAAATAGATCCAAGGCTTGCTGAAGCCTGGTATAACAAAGGAATGGCTCTATTCGCTCTTGGCAAACGCGATGATGCAGTAACTGCTTTCGATGAGGCCATTGCCATCAAGCCTCAATTTGCTCTGGCCTGGCGAAACAAAGGCCAGGTTCTTGTTAGCCAGGGAAAGCACAACGAGGCCCTGCAAGCGTTTGATGAGGCAATAAGAATCAATCCGCTATACGAAGCGGCATGGTACAGCAAAGCTCTGGCTCTGGCTGAGATGGGCAAACTTGAAGACGCGGTGCAGGCACTAAACGAGACCCTGACAATCAATCCTCAATTCGCGGAAGCCTGGCAGAAAAAAGCCATCGATCTGCAGGCCCTTGGGCGCTCGCATGAGGCTCAGGATGCGTTTGCCAGGGCCAATGAGCTGGGATTCGCGGGGTAATACCCGCATTTTTAGATCGCCGCAATATTGGTTATCTTTGCTTGAGAAGATCTGGTATCGTTGCCGGGAAGGGCATTGAAGAATATATGAGGAATCCAGAATTGCAGGTACTTGAGTCACTGGCGATGAGGCACACGACATTTGGAGCCAAGTCTCCGGAAGCCAAAACCGCTATCGATATTCATGGCTAAACTCTCAAGGGAAAGCTTCGGTCAGGGCAACTCGCCGAAAGGAAATAGATTTTGACTCTTCGCCAATCAGAGCAGTCCATTGTATTGATTTTTCCGCCGAACCTGGGAGGGACAGAAGCTTCCGGCTGCAGTTGCTCGCGCACAAAGGGTTGCCAGAAGAGTGGAAAGCAATAGAAAAGGTCCAATCTATGGTATCCAAGAACGCCAAGCTTTTCGAAACAACATCTTTCACCAATGCCTTATCACAAACGCATTCAGACTGACCGCAGCATCATCTCTACACATCTATTAGCTCGTTCAGGAAAGATATGAACAACATAAAATCGGTAGATATTCTGTCGGTTTGTTGGGCTGTTAGAGTGAACTGCGAGTATTAGATCAAACTTTTTTCATAATTACGAAAAATTATCAACGCCCAGATTTCTTGAAGAGCTACGAACAACAATCCAAGGTCGTATTATAGAAAATTTTTCTCATAGCTCTTTGCCCGCTTAGCAAAGCGGGAGGCAAAATGCTTTCTTGACGCAAAAGCTTATAATTGTACCTAAACAAAAAAGATAAATCAATTAATTACTTCCATTATAGAAAAAATGCCTGGAACGAATAAATGACCACCAAAATTAAATTCGCTGAACTTATCATTACAATATTAACCATTTCAATTTCACAGTGTATGCCAAGCACATCAACAACCATCCATTATAAATTTAATTGTAATAGTAATGATGCGAATTCGACGATGACTTACGACAATCGATTTGATGATCTCGGTTTCGAAGAGAGAGGAAATTCGCCAGGCTATCTGGTAAGCTCATTTAATTATTTGGAAAAAGGACGAATAAAGTTTATGGATACGATCAATTACCACGAAGGACGAAATGATAACTCAAGAGATAAATTAATTTTTTATAATAATACCGTAGTTTTCAATGGAAAAAAGGGCACATCAAGGCTTTTCGCGGAAGGATTTTTCCCCAATAATGTAGATGTTTCCTCAGTAAGGGCCATCCGTTTTGAGGAATTTAGCGGAAATTTCTCTCAAGGTTATGGCAGTCCGTGGACGAACTTTAGCTCCAAACAAATACATGCAAATGCCAAGATAGAAATTGGTCAGTCAAGTGAGAGATTCAACGCCTATAACTTTACATATAATTCAACCATAACAAATGGAGTTGTTAATACCAGAGATGCCATGAAATTGATCAAAGGTGAAGGGTCTAAGAGCAGTGATTGGGAGCAAACTGCGTTGATAAGGGGGAATATATCTTTAGAGAATGACATTCTAGTCAGCGATCTATTCAACATTTGCGGAACCCAGAATTGGCTGCGGTGTGATCAAAATTATCCACTAACTTTTGCTCCCAGATCTGGTTAGTAGGATATTGACTGAAGAAGGTATCAAGAAGATGGAGTGTTGCTATGAAAATTAAATTAAATTGAATTGGATTATCTGCAAGGAAAAACTAAAAATATAACAATCATACATGGAGTAACACGGTGATAAGATTCATGCCCCCCATTGTTCCAGAAGATGAAAATTCGACAATAGATATAGAATCTTTTCCTTTGAAAATAGGCACAGCCGAAGGAAATACCGGATTAGACATAAATTTGTCAATGCCTTGGAACGAAGATGATATTATTGCGTATCTGAAAATAGTAGATTATGGTCAATACATCCCAACTATATGGGATTGCGAAGATAGATCCTTCTGGGGAGTAGCCCATGTACGCCATCGATTCTCTGGCTGTCCAATTGGAGTCGCCAGCGGAAAGGCCAAGCGAAATGGAAAAGAAGTTCAACATGCGGTCATAATCCTTTGGTGTCCAGATGAACATGGAAAGATTTCAGAATCATCGAGATATATATATTTTGATCCAGATACTAAAGGCGTAATAAGTGAAGCTAGTTTCACCCCAGAATTGATTGTACCATTTTCTGTCGACAAAACCAGATCAAAACAGACAATTCCTCCACTGAATGGAGCCGGATTTGAAAAACCATTAAACAACGTATACTTCATTTTTGATTATCATCATGAATGGAGTTTCGATATCAATAAAATAATACAATATGTAATCGAGCAAGAGCATTTAAAATTTTCAGAGAAATACAGATCAGGCTGCGAAGAGTTGGCAGTAGGTGGCCAAGGCACCCAAGAAGTCCATAAAGTCATAGATAAAATCGCGGCAAGTAGTTTATGGAGCAAGGAAGACCGAGCACTTTGGGCTTTTGCTCATGTCAGACGTAAGTTCAAGGGATTTCCTATAGGTATGGCTCTGTCAAATGATGATGCAGTACTAATATTATGGGAAAACCCAAATAAAGCAGTCTATCTGCACCCAAAGGATGGCATAATAGCCAACTTCAATCCGCGTTTAGTATGGGTATAAGGCCCAAAGATGGGAGTTAACAAAAATTTTTATATGTTGGAGTCAACTTAGACATATGCGATTAGTATTGAGAGGGTTGAATTATGAAAGGACTTATTATTGTTCTTTTGCTGATTGGATTAATTATATCCTGTGAAGCTACACTCATAAGTGAGTTCAACTGCAAAAATGAAAACGCCACTTTGATATTCTACAATCGATTGAGAGATCCTAATTTACAGGAAAGCGGATATACTCAGGGACTTAAAACAGGATCAATAAATTACCTGGTTAATGGAACGATGAAGTTTTCAGATAACGTAACATACTATTATGGGAAGACCAACGATGAAGGAAAGTTCATTGACTATGAAAACGCATCAGTAAACCACGATCAAAACGTTGGGTTCAATGGAGAAAAAGGCATATCAGAGTTCTATGGAGAAGGCTTCTTTAAGAATAAGCGAGCAATTTCTGCCTGGAAAAAGATAAGATATGATGATTTAAGCGGATTTCGTGGTCCCGGTTTGGGCCAATCTTACCTGTCACCTAACATCACTGTAGTCGCTTCTGTCGATATGAATAGGAGACCTGGCCTGAAATACAACTTTAACTATCATGCAATAGTAGACGAAGGCGTTTTGGACTTTAGAGATTCGACTGGATGGACCAACAAAAGTGGATCGAGAAAAATTGATTGGGAGCAAACAGGATTGGTGAAAGGCAAGAAATTAGATATTACCAACAATCTTGCGGACTTCGATCTGCGTGCTCCTGCAGCGGGATCATTCGATTGGCTGCCCTGTGCATGTAGTGGAACCATCCCACCAATAGAGGGTTTAGACTCAGGATGGCCTAGCGACGGTACAAAATTGACACTACAACCAATGATGCTTCTGCCAAATAACGTTGCATTTGATTGCTCAAGTGGAACGTGCATCAAGGTTGTGACAGGAAAATCAGCCAATTGTACAACAGGAAATTGTCCAGGTTTTGAAGGCATCTTCACATACCAGGCAGGTCCGGAGCAAACCTATGAGAGCCAGGATGTATCTTCAGGAGCGGATAATATCTATGGCAGCAAGATTTCAGTCGAAAACTGGGCTGTTAACAGCTCGGGTGATATCGTTACTTACCTGATTCGGGTCAATAATATAGGAAAGACGTCGCTGTCCAATGTCAAGTTAACTGACGTATTGCCCGAAGGCATGGTGATAAATGATTGGTATGAATTGGACGAAAATTCAAAGCCAATCGATTCCGCCAAGAAAAGCATCACGTCTATTGAAACAAGAGATCGCAGTCTTACTCTAGATTTGGGAGGACTAAGCAAGGGACAGATCAAATACATAGATATAACGGCGCGCATAGATAGCAGTACTTTGTTAAGGAATAGGAATATCTTCCTGGAAAACCAGGTTAATGTCTATGCGGAGTTCAAAGACGCCAAGGTCGAAAGCTCTGCGATTGCTATATTGCGTTTGGAGAAAAATGGGACTGCACCTTCTGGGGAGGTTATTGATTAAGAGCATCGATAAAAAATTATGCTATGGGCTTTTGGCCATTTGGCCAAAGCCTTTAATCAACAGGATGGCGGAGGTTTGCGAATTTCCCATCCATCAGATTGGAGATAAAGTGAACCCTCACCGGATTTTATGACTCCTTGAAATTGATTAGCTACCTATAAACAACTTAACTCGGATACGCAATTGACATGATGAGCAGACCCAGAAATGCGAAGGTTCTGATGTTCCTTAAATTCGCATAATCTGAGCGCGCGGCCCGGATAATACCCACCTCATTAGGGCCAGGTGGCCGCGCGCAGTTTGATTTTTATTGATCTTTACGTCACATGCCAGCTCTAAGTCTCAATACATTCAGCCTGCATAAAGCAGACCAACGATACAGGAGTAGATGGTTGGCATTTATATAAGCTATCCCTGCAACTCCTTGGAAATCTACCCAAACATCGCCCCCATGCCCGCCTCTGCCGCCTCTGCCTCGTCCCGGAAGGCCTTGAGCAAGAGCTCGCCCTCCGCGCCTTTCAGTTCCTTGGCCGCGGTATCGGCGAGAAGCTTCTGGGCCTCTGCGGCCAGCTCATCCTTGGCTTTGATGTAGAGGCACATGCCATCTTTGTCCAGCCCCATGGCCTTGCACTCCCGCACCGTGGGCCCGAGCCGCTTCCAGAACTCCTCATCCAGCATCTTGGCGATAGCTTTGCTGCTATCCATCGCATAAGTGTAAACCAATTCCATTTTATGTTCTCCTAAAGGTCTTTCATCGCTTTTTTAAGCATCTCTGTGCACTGGTCCATGAGAACCGCCGCCTGCTCAATGTGCCTGGCAGCCGGCTCGCTTACCTTAGCAACCTGGGCCGCGCGGTCCCGGAATGAGGCGCTGTGGCTCTCGTTATGTTCTATCCAGTGGATCAGGAGATGATTTACGGACTCTTTGCTGAGTTCGTTTTTTGTATGCTCATGCCCGTGATCGTGCATGGGAAATACATTGCGCTCGGTGGCAAAAAGGGTTTGGGTATGAAAGAGTTTCGTGGCGGATAAAAAAGGCCTTTAAGCTGAAACGTAGAGGCTAACCAACACCCACATAGCGCCAATAGAATGCGAAAAAAATGATGGGGTTAGAGATAATTCACACACAGGGCAGCCAGTCAACGCTTATAGCTCCGCATGTGGAGTTGCCCCAGAGCTGGATGAACTTCTCAATGGAGAAGACGCCGGTTAGGTCCTCGACGGATCTGCCGTATTCAGCGTGCCTGCCCTTGAGCTGATTGTCAGCATCCGGGTCCCGAGAGATCCAGCCGATATGGGCAACGCCGATGACGTTGCTGTTCAGATTGGCTTCGAGAACGCCCGTGCAACAAGGAGGACAGCTTCCATAAAATATGCCGTCTTCAGGCTCTAGTGTTTCAACCAGGTGGCGCGTGTCGGTGCCATACCCTCGAGTCTTAACCTCAGTGGTCTTCTGCAGGTGCTCAGCATGTGTATACATCTCAGTAAGTACAGCTCCGATCCTGTAGTTCTGAACGCATAACTTCTCTACCCACTTCTGGTCATATGTACCGGTCTGGTAAGAGACAGGCATGTACTCAAACTCGGCTTCCTTTGTGAAGTTGATGTAATCCATGGGGCATGCAGTGCCTGTTGGCCATAAGCAATCGTTATTCGGGTATCCGATTGGAACCCAAGCCCCGACTGGCACGACTCCATCAAAGCCCGTACTATCAGCTCCCAAGAATCGAACACCCTTGTATCTCTCCAGCTGCCTCTCTGCCTCGAGCTCTGTCCTCTCGGTTATGACGTTACCGGACCCCGACTCCTTTTCTACCAGCTTCTGGCCGTTAAAGCCTGTTTGGGTGGAAACAATCATCTCCACGTTCTTGTAGCCGACACCCTTAACGGATGCTTTTTCGTACATATAATTTGCAGCACCGGCCACGCTTACCAAAGCAATAGCTATCACGGCAAGAACGATCGTTTTATTCGTCGTATTTCCCTCCTTGCTAGTAAGCTTGATAATACATCATATCATATAAGATTAACCATGAAGAATTGAATCAGATAATATCGATGAAGTTCTGAAAGTGATAATTGACATTCTAGCCAATTGATTCAAGTTAAGGCTTTCCGCAGTCCCGAACTCCGCTTCCGTCAGCCTGTACAGCCCCGGCCGATCATCCGGTCCATCTTCTCGATCCGCTCCAGGAGCCGCCCCAGCTTGTCCAACGAGACCTTGGACCAGGCGGTGAGGGTTTCGCCCGGCTCCCCCAGCGGCTTGCCATCGGCGTAGAGCTGCTGCGGGCGGCCACGGGCGGGCGCGCGCCTGGGACGCTCGCTGGCATCCGGCTATCCGGGCTTTTTTGCCAGGTGGATGCCAGAGTTCTTTATTGCGACGGCTTCCTGCGGGCTGCGGCGCGCGATTTTGCACTTGCAGGCCGGTCCTGCACCCCCGGTGCCCGGCGAGATTGGCGTTTTGCGGTTGATCGACGTGTGCTCCTATCGCCCATTTTGACCGCCGATTGATCTCGAAAAGCAGTCATTCATAGCACTTGGCCGTCTTCCTACCGAGGAGCATGAGCCTCTCGCTGCCCAGCAATCCTCCCGGGTCGGACCGGCGAGCAAGCCAGCTTTGGCCTAAAAGGCCCAGGCGATTTCCTTAAAATTCAGAGGCCCTTCCCCCTCCGGGCCTCTGTCAGGCGTGATCGCTAGTAGTGCCTCTTAACCATATAATCCGCCAGCTCAAGCAGCGTCTCCTTCGCTTTAGACTCAGGCAGAACCTGCAGGGCCTTCTTGCCGCGAGTGACCATCTCCTCCGCTCGTGACCTGGCGTACTCTATCGATCCGCTCTTCTCCAGAACGGCAATGGCATCCAGGATCTCCTCGGGAGAGGCATCCTTCTTTCCGAAGACGGGCACTGACACATTATTTGCCAGGGCATGGATGATGATCAGCGTCTTCTTGGCCTCAATCAGGTCCCCACCCTGCCTTTTACCTGAGACCTTTTCGGGTGTGATGAGGTCGATCACATCATCCTGCAGCTGAAATCCCATCCCGGTCAGCCTGCCGAACTCATCGAGCGCAGCAACCTCCTGCGGCGTGGCCCCTGCCAGAAGCCCGCCAATGCCTGCGGCCGCCCCGTAGAGAACCCCGGTCTTCTTCTCAATCATCTCCATATACTCAGCCTCGGAGACCCGCTCCTTGGCCTCAAACTCCATGTCCAGCCACTGGCCTTCGCAGATTGCTGTGCAGGTCCGGGAGAGCATATTCATGGCCCCCAGAATAAGATCGGGCCGGGCTGTTGTCATCCCCAGAACCTGAAAAGCCTTGGAGTAGAGGGTATCGCCCGCCAGGATGGCGCCCGACAGCCCCCAGAGCTTGTGAACCGCAGGTCTGCCGCGCCTCACATCGGCATTGTCCATGATGTCATCATGAATGAGAGTGAAGTTATGAATCAGCTCAATGGATACAGCAGCCGAGGCAAGCGCAGCCGCGTCTCCGCCGGCAGCCTCGCCCGCCA
>JAQVZT010000046.1 GCA_028708055.1 Methanothrix sp. | reverse complement strand
GATTGCTGAAGGGAACAGCACACCTGAGCCGTTTGAGGTAGCATTCCTACCTGATAGTAAACATGGTACTCATAATAGTATTTAACTCTTTCTGTATTCAAATAATGTTAATTAAGATATACTCGTGGACGCATAATGCAGTCAGGATCTCATCGCGAGCAGGAATTGGGGCCAGACAATCGAATCCGATCGAAAGGAGCTAAATTGAGAAAAGGATCATATGGAATTTCAGCAGGAAGAGGCAAGGAATAATGAAGCACTCTGCTATTTTGATCCACGAAAGCGGCAGGCTGCAGAAGCGCGGCGTTTCCGATGCGGTTTATAATGCCGCGGTTCGTATCGGCGTTCATAATCTGGCCTCTGAGCGGATGGAAGAGCACTTTAGCCCGCATTGCTGCTGGCATTGGTTCACTACCCATCTCAGGCGAGATGGCATGAGGCGCGAATTCATCCAGGAATTGCGTGGCGACTCCAGGAGAGAAGCGATAGATATCTATGACCATATAGACCTCAAAGAGCTGAAAGAGGCTTACCTGGCGTGCATACCACAATTGGGAATTTAAGTCCCTTATGGGTCGTATGTTCAATAAGGAAAGTATTTAAATGTAATTAGATCTATTTTATCAAGTAAAGGTATAATTAATGCAATCAATAGATCGATGGGATTGGTTTCTTAGCTTAGGGAGTTTCATAGCAGCAGTAGCTGTCTCATTTTTTGCGATATCGAGCATTTATGAAAAGCTGGATCTCAAAAAACATGAGGCGATGCTTAAGTACTTGCACATATTGCATAATATGCTTTTGCCTCGAGAAGTAGATAATGGCTCCAGAAAGACTTTAATCGAGATAGATCCAATAAAAGGAATGGACAACATGCTATTATGGGGCCTATTTGAGAATCTCTCCCTAGAATATTGGAATGCTTTAAATATAATCAAAGTTCCAGTTGCATTAAATAAGATACCAGATTCAATGTTGGACGAAATCAAACTCGATATTTACCAGAACAGAGGAAGAATTCCAGGATTAATCGAACGAATTGGCGGAAATTATCGTTGGTTGCGTCTTCTCTATAAATTTATGGCATCTTTTTTTATCTTAGGCCTAATAATCCAAATATGCGCTCTTTTAAACATGTACTAAAAATTAATTAACTAGACTCGACGGGCGCGCATACTGCAGTTTGGGATTTAGACTTGTGATAGCTGTTATTCATGATAAAAGGCTTAACTCTAATTAAATATTAACTAAATGCTAAAGACAAATGCACGGATCACATGATGAAGACCCATGCATTAATCCCACGTCAGGAGTCATTGACTTCACGGTAACGGGATATGGTTTATTAATATAAAATTGTTCTCTGAAATGCTCGCCTTTTGGTAAGAATGAATAGCCGATCTCTATTAAATTAGTAGCGTTATTCCGTTTATGGATATCGCCAGGACCTATTACGGGCGAGGCATTTGCTAGCCTATTGCTAATAGTGAAATCTTTATCTAAGACTTCATTAGAAATATACGATTCAAAAGAATACAGCAAATTTAGATTTGAAATATCTTTTGACCCGGAATTCCAAACGCAGATTCCTTGCATATATGACCCATTTGGCTCACGAATATATCTCTCAACGTTATAGCTGATTTCCGGCCCCGGCGGTTCAAAAGGCCCGGTATGGTAGATATACGCATTAGAATAGGTGACTATAAGAGCGACGATAAGGGGGTACAAAAATTGCCAGATTTGCTTTAACACCGGAGCGTGCTTCCTTAATAATCCCACAATGCTTTCCCAAATTCCAGCGATTTATCTCCCTCGATAGAATGTAGATTCTTTTGATATTTAGAGGATTCCTATAACCCCACTTTCAAGGGCACGGATTTTCCATGTATCTCGTATTTAGCTTGTCAGTATTTTAGTAATATAACCAATTCGCTGATCATATCAATCACTTTACATGCAGATCAGAAATTACGCGCAAACCCCCTACCGACTCGCCCCATCCTTTCATTTAGTAGTGTCACATTAACAGCACAATACATAAACTATGTGACACTACTATTTCGCAGTGAAACGCGATGGTCCACAATACCCCGGCCCGGAAGGAAGCAAAGGGATTGAGGCAGAGAGCAAGCGACCTTTCCATGAAGATCAAGGCCCTGGAAGGCATCGAGGGCACGGCCCGGCTGGCCGGAGAGAGGCAGGCCGAAGCGGCCAGGCTGCAGGAGCAGGCCCGCGAGCTGGTGGAGCTGGCCAGGCTGGAAGATATCACTGTGTGGGAAGACTCCATTATCAAGCAGACCAAAAAGGGCGAGAGGAAATACGGGCGATGGATGGCCGGCTGGCGGGAAGGCGGCAAGCCACGCAAGGTCTACCTGGGATCCTGCAGGAAGCTGAGCCATGACGAAGCCCTGCAGAAGGCCAGGGAGGCGAAGCGCCAGGCGATTCAGAAGCTACGTCATGCGAAAATTGAGATAGGCAATCAAATAGGAAATGGCACCCCTCAAGTCTCAGTTCGACAGAATAGAAAAACAAATGAACGTCTCGGTGATTAGGGGCCGGGACCGGGATTCGAACCCAGCTCGAGGGATCCACAGTCCCTCAGGATAACCACTACCCTATCCCGGCACGCCACCAATCCAGTCTACTCTAAGGAGATAAAACTTTCCCCGCAATAGGCCCGCCCCGCCACCTCCACCACCAGAGAGACTAGATCCTCCAGACGGTTGATGTAGTAGACCCGGCCCAGGCTAGCCAGCGCTTCTTCCACATGCTTGTCCCTGTAAGCCTGGTCGATGCAGAAGAGGACGAAATTGCCCGCCTCCGATGCTTTTTTGATGTCGTCCCACTCCTGGTAAAGATTCTGAATATGGGTATCGGTAATGCAGATGATCAGGCAGCCGGGACGCTCTTCTGCCAGCTCCCTTATCGCTTTTCCAGGTATGTGAGTGCGAGTTGAGAAGAACTCCACCAGCACATCCTCCACCGCACCTAAATCCCTGGTCCATGGAGCGAGGAGGTATTTTTCGCTGAAATTAATGGCCGCGACCTCCGCGCCTTTGCTGTGGGCAAACCAGCAGGCTTTGAAGGCAGCCAGAGTGGCTTTGTGGGTCTTGGTCCCCATCTTCGGCCCTTCCATGGAGCGGCTGCTGTCCAGGACAACCAGCAGATCGGGAACGGCTGTGCCGGCTGGTGCCATGGCGCCAGTTTCAGTACCGCGCTTGTAGGTGGTCACTCCCGGAATAAGCCTGGGAGAGAGGCTCAGGGAGTAGGCGTGGTCCAGCTCGCTGCATGGATCAGTCAGCCTCCACTTGACAGGAGCAGATGGGTGGCTCTCCCGGCGCGAGCGTGGCCGCTCCTCTATCTTTATGCTGTAGCTCTGGTCGCGATACCAGCGCTTGAGGTCTCCCCGGTCACTCTTCAGGCCCAGGACGGCCAGGACCTCCTCGAACTGGCTGACGTCAAGGCCAGAGGCATAGCTAAGCGGCGCATCTTTCGCGCTGCCGTTCAGGATCTCCAGGCATCTGATCTGACCGCGCCCCAGTATGCCGGGCAGGAACGGCTCAAGGATCTTTGCAGTCTGGCGGCACTGCCTCTGCCAGAGGCTGCGCTCTCGTATTCCCGGCGAGAAGATCCTTGCCAAGAGGTCCACCTCCGGCCGGGAGCAGGAGGGTAGATTCGCACCCCAGTAATCCCTCAGAAATCCAAGAACCACCCGATCCAGAGGCGGGAGAGCTGCCTGCCCGGCAAGCCTCTTCCAGCCCAGCAGCACCTTCTCACTATCCGCAGAGCTCCTATCCAGGCGGAATGAGTCCACAACGATATCTGTGAACACATTGACCAGGCAGCGTGCCCGGTGAGGATCAGGCTTTTCAAGGCCCTTCAGAGCCGCGAGTGCCAGCAGGCCTGCCTCTTCCAGGGAACGGGGACAGAATATGTAGTGGACGATGAGATGGTCAAATAGATTCTCCAGATAATCCGGACCCGAGTCGAGAGTCTTCTGATCTACGGTTATGCGGTAGTTGGGGAAAGGATATTCGCCTCCGCCCTTCACCTCGCCCCTGCCCTCCGGGGACCCCAGGCATGGCTGTGGGAGAAGCGGCCAGTGCCAGTTTTCCCGGGAACTGTTCCAGACATCAGCCCAGTTCCAGGAGATCTTCTGCTGATTCGGATCCATAGCTTGCCGCCTTAATGCTCCCCCCTTTCCTGCGCCATCCTGCCCTCCGGCCGGCTTTCCCTGTGACGGTGATCCTGCCACCGCTCATGAGAATTCCCAGATACTCGCCGCAATCACCCCGCACATGAAGACTGCCGCCGCTCATGAGCCATCCCGCCCTCTCTCCGCAGCTTCCCAGAACGGCTATCTTTCCGGAGCAGTTGCCAAGGCCGGCAAACTTTCCCGCATCGCCCCGCACCACTCCGTAACCGCCGCGCATGTTCCGGAAGGCATAATCGCGACAGCCTGAGGCAATTATCCCGCCTCCTTTCATCTCCTGGCCAAGATAGTCGCCGGCTCTCCCCTGAACCAGGATCTTGCCCCCGGTCATCCTTTCGCCTACGTGGCTTGCTATAATGCTTTCTCTATGGCTCTCCGCATAGCTGCCTGAATTGCTGCCTGAATGGCCCGCCGTATCCTGGAGGATGATGGTTCCCCGACTGAGTTCAAGCCCTGCATAATCCCGGAAGGGCAGGATCAGGGGAGCAGTGGCGCATTCCGCCGCCAGGCTTGTGACATAGCCCCAGAGCAGAGCATGCTTTTTTCCTGGCGGGGCGGAGATCAGCAGATCCAGCTGATTCTTATCTCGGGGCACAAGCCTCTCCACCTCGGCCCGAGAAGGCTTTTCTCCGATCTGATCCGCCAGATCCTCCAGATTGAATATCAGATTCCTCTTGCCTGTCTTCAGCTTTCGGCCAGAGACATTGCCCTGGTAAGCGGCATCCATAAAGCCGACGAGCTTCATCTCATCTGCTCCAGAGCGGGAATGAAATCCAGCCGGGAGATGGGATCGTCATAGGTCGAAAGGGCATCGATGGCCTGAGAAATGTCAGTCTCACCATCCACCGCTCTGGAGAATATCATGTTCATCTCAGATCTTTCATTCATGGTGCGGTTTATGCTCTTTTCCACCAGCATTGTCACATGGGCCAGCTTTCCCACTCCGTAATATGGGGGCCTGTCCAGGATCGATCGCAGGGAGGTTACGCGGTGCCAGATTATGTAAGGCGCTATCGCTTTCAGAACCTCCAGGTCTGCATCTCTATCCAGAAGATAGGCAAAAGCACGGCAGAGTATCCTCAGGTCCTGCCGTACCCGGTCGGAGAGACCCTCGTCTATCTGCCAGCAGATGGCTTCAGGATTGTTGTGGTAGTGGCAGCCGGAGCAGAGGCCGAGAGATGGTCTGCCCCCCGATAGCTGGGTTTTGTCAAAGGCAGGCGCTCTTTCGCAGAGGGTGAAGTCCCTGATCAGAGAGAGGATGGCCAGCTCCACCTGGCTGCTGAGCGTCTTTTCCGCCACCTTTTCCGGCAGAGATGAAAACTCCTGTGCAGTCAGACGGGGCAGCATTTTCGCCAGGTCCCGAACTTCCTTTTTTCTTTCGGATAGCAGGAGGCCGGCCAGGAAATCGGGCTGAGCGGCTGGAACGCAGGCGGAGATTCTATCAAGCAGGGCTTCATCCATCGGATAGGTCGCGGAAAGCTCCGGGTTCATGGTGGCAAAATAGCATGTATCCCCTGGCTGGCAGACCTGTCCGGCATAGTTGATCTTTCTCTTTTGCAGGATCTCCAGGAAAAGGTTCTGCTTGCCGCTGGGAAAGCGGTTGATCTCATTGATGAGCTTCCAGTTAGACTGTGCCCACTCTGTCCAGAGAACCTGGGTTGGTCCAGTCGCAGCAGAGGCAGCGGTCCACTGCCTGGGGTCGAGAAAGCCGACGATCTTTTCCTCAGTCTGCTCAGGGTGGCCGGTTACCATCAGATCTTCTGCTTCATCCAGGTCCATTGAAAGGAAGGACGAAGCGAGCAGATTCACCAGAGTGGTCTTGTTGGCGCCTATGCCGCCATAAAGCAGCACACAACGGCCCCGCAGGCAGGCATTGGCCAGGGAGAAATAGAGCATTGCATTGAATTTTTGCATGCCGATGGCAAGATCCTTTCTGCCTACATGCAGCCGTAGCTCCTCAAGAGCGTTTGCGAGGAGCTGTATCTTTTTGCGAGGATCTGGCATGGAAAGAGGGCTATCTTGCCGGCGATATTTAAAATAATGGGAGGGGCAAAAGTCGATTCCTTGGGAGGGATTGGGTTCATTCGACCTTTGCTTGAACCCACTACGACATTAGACGAATATAAGGCTATCGGTCTGAAGAAACAGGCAGCACATTTCCGCAATTGAGTGAAAGACAGCTCTAAGAACTCACTTGCCTGCAAAGCTCTCCTTCCCGCAAAGATCCTCCACCAGCAAATCTTTCCATATCTTTCTATTTATCTGCCGCCATTCAGCCCACCCCTCAACCAGGCAAAAGGGTCATTACATTTGCCGCAGAAAGAAATCTACCATGATCTATACGATAACCCTCAATCCGGCCCTTGACCGCACCATCTGGATCAAGAAAGTACGTGACGACGTATCCAATCGAATCATAGAAGAGAGGAGTTTTGCAGGAGGCAAGAGCGTTGATGTCTCAAAAGTCCTCAAGAACCTGGGCGTGGACAACATCGCTCTTGGATTCGTGGGCGGCTTTGCAGGCCGGGAGCTGGAGGGCAGGCTTCTCAACGATGGAATTCAGACCGATTTTATTCATGTATCCGGCGAGACGCGCACCAATATCATCATTCATGAGAGGGACACGGGAAAGCAGCTGGCCTTCAATGCCCGAGGTCCTGAGGTCAGGCCGTCCGAGCTCATGGAGTTCATTGAAAGGCTAGAGAGGCTGCCTTGCAGCGATCTGGTGACCATAGGCGGCAGCCTCCCACAGGGAGTGTCACCCGAGATCTACAGAAAGATCATAATGCTGGTTAAAAGGTGCCAGTCTACTGTGGTCCTGGATGTAGACGGCGCAGCTCTTCGCGCGGGAATTCAGGCCAGGCCAGATGTGATAAAACCAAATATTCATGAATTGTCCGAGCTGGTTGGCAGGGAGCTGGAGGGGCTGGATGATGTCCGCGCCGCTGCCAGGGAGATCAACCAGCAGGGCGTGAGGATAGTGCTCGTCTCCATGGGCGGAAGGGGCATCCTGCTGGTCTCGCAGGGCAATGAGTATCTGGCAGTGCCTCCCAATGTAGAGGTGCAGAGCACCATTGGCGCTGGAGACTCCTCAGTAGCAGGTTTTGTGAGCGGCATGGTCCGAGGTAGGAGCCTGAAGGAGTGTCTGGTCTATGCCGCAGCGGCAGGGACGGCTACCACTCTTTACCAGGGCACTGCTCTCGCCCAGAAGGAGGACTTCGATAGGCTTGTGCCACAGGTCAAGCTAACCGTCTTAACCGGAACAACCGAGGGACCCTCGGAAAAGGCGTGAGCGGCCACAAAGAGATGAACGGCGAAAATGGGGCAAAACGGTTGATTGAAAACGTTTGATTGAGCAAAACGGAAGAAAAATGGCAAAACTGGTCTTGCTGCGCCACGGGCAGAGCCACTACAATCTGGAGGGCAGGTTCACAGGCTGGATGGATATCGATCTGTCCGAGAGGGGCAGAGCGGAAGCCGGGGAGGCTGGCTGGCTAATGAAGAACTCCGGCCTCACCTTTGATATCGCCTTTACCTCCGTTTTAAAGCGGGCGGTGAGAACCCTCTGGATCGTGCTTGATGAGATGGACCTGATGTGGATTCCAGCTCTGCCCTGCTGGCGGCTGAATGAGCGATTTTATGGAGACCTGCAGGGCAGGAGCAAGAAGGAGGCTATAGAGCAGTACGGAAAAGAGCAGGTAGCTCGCTGGAGAAGGGGCTTTTCCGAGAGGCCCCCGGCAGTGGAGACGAGCGACAAGCGCTATCCCGGCCAGGATCCCCGTTACCGGGATGTGCCTCATAGCCTGCTGCCCAGGACCGAATCCCTGCGAGACACTCAGGAGAGAGTGCTGCCCTTCTGGCAGGCTCTGATCGAGCCGGAGCTGGAGAAGGGCAAGAACGTACTGGTTGTATCACATGGCAACATCATTCGCGCCCTGGCCAAGCATTTGGAGAACATCTCCGATGAAGATATCGAAAAGGTGGAGATAGGCACGGCGCAGCCGTTAGTCTACGAACTGGATGACCAGATGCGTCTCGTTGGTCGCAGATGTCTGGGAAACGCGTCGATGACCGTGAAAAGTTAATAACTGTGTGAGAAAACAGGGCAGAGAAAGCAAATCAGAAAAGCGAGTCAGAAAAATAGGTCAGAAAAGTGAGTAGGAAGAACAAGTCAGATAACGCAGATAGTAGATGGAATTCATTGGGGGTGCAAGAAAATGGCTTATTCGGTAGAGATCATATCCATAGAGCAGAAGGAAGAGTTGGTTGAGAGATATCGGGGCCAGGTGCTCTACGAGATCAAATCGGAGATCTACGGCTGCTGCATCAAGCTACTTACCGGCAGCTTTTCCGTCAAGAACGCCTGGGAGGAGAGCTTCTATTTTGCCTCCCAGAATATTCGCTCCCACGGCAGGCTCTATGTTCTGCAAGACAGCACTGTCGGTGACAACCGGGTCTTATACGATCCCCATTCCAAGAGCTGCTTTCTCTTTAACATCGACTACTACGGCTGGATAAAGTCCCTCGCCCTCTCCCTGGCCGGAGACATTCTGGAGGACGATCATGGCATCTACTCAGTGCACGGCGCCTGCCTGGACATTCGGGGCCGGGGTGTCTGCATTCTGGGCGGATCGGGAGCGGGAAAGACCACTCACACCTACGGCCTTCTCCGCCAGCCCAGGGCGCGGGTTGTATCCGATGACTGGTTCTTTGCCCGCATCTTCGGAGAGGATATTCTGGCCTACGGATCAGAGAAGAACTTCTACATCCGGGCGGACCTCGCCGACATCTGGAAGGAGTTTTCCGGGCTGGTGGACAGAGCTGTCCTCGACGAGAAGGGCAGGGCGGTGGTGGACCTGCGCTGGGTGATCGGCAAGGGCCGCATCCTGCCGCTCACGACCCTGGAAAATGTGATCCTTCTCAAGCGCGATTCGGGCCAGGAGGAGATCGTCCGGGAGCTTAAGGCGGCTACAGCGCTGGACATACTGGAGAGGAACAGCTACTACAATCCGCATCTCCTGGTGAAGAGCGATTTCAAGATGAAGCTGCGCAGCCGGTTTTTCCGGGCGCTGCTTGAAAAGGCGAGGGTGGTCGAGGTCAACACGCGGGGAACGCCTGAGGAGAGCCAGAGTGCGATAGGGACGATCCTGAGTGGCAGATAACGGGATCTGCTACACTTGCATCCAGAACCTTAAAAAAGGCCATGAAGCGATGCTATATTATCATAGTATCATAGCGTCATAGTATCATAGCGTCATAGTATCATAGCGTCATAGTATCATAGCGTCATAGTATCATAGCGTCATAGCATCTCCCACGGCAAGAGGCAAGCACCTCTCACCCAGAACCTCCCGCAGTCGGCAGATGGCCTTGTGTCCGGTGCAATGACTAGGACGGACGATAGCGGGATCAAGCCGCCTCAGGGCTTCGGCTGTTGCGTCTATGCGCTTGCTGTCGGCATCGGCGAGATGAAATCCTCCGATCACCGCATATATCTCCTCCACTCCCGTGATCTTCTGGGCATGCTTAATGGTGTTAATGATCCCGGCATGAGCGCAGCCTGAGATGACGGCCAGCCCTTTGCCTTCGATTTTGATCGCCAGCGCCATGTCATCCGGAATATTGTCCTGGCAATACTGGCCGTCTTTGACCGTCCAGAATCCTTCTGCCGTCTCGAAGGCTTCCTGGCGCGCCACCTCCCCAGTGGTCATGACATCCGGAGCGATCTCAACCGGGCCACGGCATTGCAGCATGACCGCTCCAGCTGCCTGCACCTCTTCTTTGGAGAAGGGCGGACCTATGAATTTCAGGAACGGCTGCATTTTCAGCTTGGCAGCGAAGATTTCAGGATGAGCCAGGACGCATATTTTGCGGCCAGAGCGCTCCAGGATGCCCATCAGTCCGCCGGTATGGTCATAATGGCCGTGGCTTAAGCAGATCAGATCAAGGCAAGACAAATCGATATTCAGGGCATCGGCATTATGCAGCAGCACCTCTGAGCCGGCTCCTGTGTCCAGGAGCATCTTCATCGTCTCTATGCCATAATCCAGTTTCAGGAAGATGGACAGACCATGCTGAGCCCAGAGGGACGAGACCGCAAATGGGGCGGAGCTGTCAACCAAAACGGTCAAGCGGAGTTCTTGCAGCATGGCTGAATATTGTCATTGCCGACCGCATAAGCTTTGCGTGTTGGCTGCCTGATTTCCGGCGTTCGATAGTGCATCCCATGTGGAAGATTCGGACAATAGTGGCAATCTGCAACTATCACTACCATCAACCGCTGCACTCCCCGCCCGATTCATAGGCTTCCCGGAGCTGGTCAGCAACGCTCTCACCCAGGCTTTTCCCGGCGAAGACGAAGAAGGCCTCGGCGAATTCCGGGCGCAGGCAGCCGGTGTTCTCGGTACCATCCAGAACCAGATCAGCCAAATAGCGGATATCCTCGATGGACAGCTTTTTCAGTCGCTGCTCGAACTCCTGCACGCTGCGAGAATGGTGATTGGCGACAGGGGGCAGAATGTTCATGTATTCGATTTCAATTCCCTTTTTGAGCAGCACTTCCATTTCAGGAACCAGCTTTGCCAGTATCTGCAGGTCTCTTTCGTTCAGGTCGCGGGCCATGTTATATGAAAAAGCTCTGCAACAATAAATCATTAACTGCTGACTGCAAAAAGGGTTAAATGAAAAAACGCTGAACGCAAAAATGCGTTAACCGCACCAATGCGTTATCTTCATTGGCAACTCGGTTGCCCTTCATCATTGTAATATCAATATTTTTGTTTTAGAATTCATTATGATATTGCAGATGCCTTCTACAACACTTGCAGGACGCAAAATTATAAATATAACTAGCTAAATTTATTATACATAATTTGAGGTGGATTTCGCATGGCTGTGATATTAAACTGGTCGGGGGATGCAATTATCCGAGATACGGTTATGTGGGACAAGAGAGCAGTTTTGGGCAATCCTAGTCTTTACATTCCCACCGATATCCGCGCCTGGCTCTCCTCCACGAACAGCGAGGTTATCCTCAAGACTTTACGGGATCTGGGCCTTCCCTCCGCCCGCGAAGCTGGAACCTTTGACCTGCGTGCCTGGACGATCTGGAATTACGTAGCGGGCAGCATCCAGTATGTCACCGACAAGATCTCTTTTGGCATTGACGATTTCTGGCTCTTTCCCGAGGAGACTCTCGTCCTGCGCAAGGGAGACTGCGAGGACTCATCCTTTCTGCTGGCCACCCTCCTTCTTGCCAGCGGCATCTCCGAGCATTGCGTGCGGGTTGTTCTAGGGTCAATTTCCACACCAGACGGGTCTTTTGGCCATGCCTGGGTGGTCTACCAGAACGAGTCGGGCCGCTGGTGCCTGCTGGAGTCCACATTGGATTCCATCCCCGAGCAACTAACGCCGGCTGATACGTTTATTGCGCCGGCAAGCGATTACAGGTATCAGCCCCAGTTCTGCCTGAACGGCTCTCACGTCTGGTCAATGGGGGAGGCAAAGTCGCAGATAGACGATTATCTGAAGACAAGGGGCCGAATGCGGGCCAAAGAGAAAGCCTCCGGGAAGATAAACTCTCGGGGTCCATTTTGAGATCGATCGAAGCCATGAAGCTATGATCTTTCTTCCCGATCCTCTCGAAAAGATCCTGCATGTGCATGATTACTCTCATCAGGAAATCGAGATCTGTTCTCACTCCTGCACCTGATCTCTTGCAGCATGCTCTCCATCTTCTTCCAGTGGCCTCCCACCCAGTAGAGCTTCCGGCAGCATCTGCACCGCCATCTCTTCCTGCCTGGCATTTCCTCCTCCGCAACTTCATCCGCCTCGTCCAGTGGACCGTTGCACACGGTGCATCTTTTGGGGTCAAGCCGCAGCGGCAGGCCGGCCTGGGCCATCTCAGCAAGCTGTTCAGGCAATTTCGAAGAGCTGATCAGCAGGCAGGGAACTCCTGCGCCTCTGGCCGCCTGGAACAGACCCCGGTCTCTGGAGATAATAGTCCTCCGCTCCGCTTTCGCCTGACAGAGGAGCGCATCGTCGCTCTCGCCCTCCGGGCAGGCGACATCCTGGCCCAAGAGCCGCAGCCACCTTCCCAGGCGCATGAGCATCAAATCCACTAAAAAGCGTTGCCCGGTATCTTCGCCGGCATCCTCAGCTGCTCTCTTCACTCAGTCTCTCCATTACTGATCTCTCCGCTCCAGATCTTCTCTTAACCGATTCGTTTAACCGATTCTCTTAACCGATTCTCTTAACCGATTCTCTTAACCGATTCTCTTAACCGATTCTCTTAACCGATTCTCTTAACCGATTCTCTTAACCGATTCTCTAAACCGTTCCAGATCGTCTCTTAACCAGTTCTCCCCATCAATCCGCAACTATTTATCGATTGATCTCCGCAGTCATCTGCCATGAAGAAGGCGATGAGCAATGTAGACGTCGCCGCCATGGCTGCGGAGCTATCCGACAGGATCCTGGGCGGCTTTATGGGCAAGGCCTACCAGCAGTCCTCAGACAAGATCTGGCTCTCGATTGCCTCCCCTGCGGAAGGGAGGCTGGATCTGCTCCTTGTGGCCGGCAAAAGGCTTAACATCACCAAAGGGCAGCGGCCAGCATCCAAAACACCACCCCAATTTCCCACCATGCTCAGG
>JAQVZT010000383.1 GCA_028708055.1 Methanothrix sp. | reverse complement strand
CTCCCTGTAATCCCAAAGCTCTTTCAGGTCTATTGGTATCCAGCCATCTGTCGGACGGATAATTATAACGGGTTTGCTATCAGAACGGGAAACCTTGCATTTCGCATTAGAGCTCATATTCGGTAAACCTTTGAACCGCAATAGTTGCTGGGTACACTGATAATTACGAATTTTTTCATTAATTGCTCGATATCTCGCAAATTTTTTTCCGACGTATTTGAATAATCCACTTCCAAATTTCTTCCTCTAATGGCTTTTGCCAGGTTATCGCCTATTATGCACTTTTCAGGCAGGTATTTTTCTGTTAGCGGATATTCTCTTCTGAAATAATCACTAGGATAGTTTCTTTCTAAATCTATCTTATCTGAGTTATATTTAATACTATAAATTGGATTAATGATTAGATTACTTTTATTACTCAAAATATCCCTCCATAAATTCCGATGGATCCTAAAGACCGATGAATCCCTGCTGCCTACGATGGTTAGCGCCATAGAGGTGTCCAGATCAGATGCTGAGTATTTTCGATCCAAATCAAGCTTATCATTCAATATAAAGTCCTCTACAACTGATTTTTCAGATAACACTTTGATAGGCATTTGTTGAAATAAACGAGCCCAGCCACAAGGAGGTAACAGATGCCCATAAGCGAAGTCGCGATATTGGGTGCTGTGTTCGTGAAGGAGTAGGAGAAGGCCTTGCGGCGAAATCACACGCTCCATCTCTCTGGCCAAAGATGCGCGAGATTGGATGCTGTGAAAGGCATCAAGCATAAGAATGGAGTTGAATATGCCGTCTATGAATGGCAAAGGATAATTCGCATCAATACATAAAAAAGTGGCATCTCTTACCATATAATTCTTGGCCAATAACAAGTTGCGAAAACTATAATCGGCACAAAATAGCTGCTCAGGTTTGATATTTGTAGAGAGGATAAACGAGGAATGGCCCGCACCGCAAGACAGGTCCAGAACCCTTCCACTGTACTTCTTTTGCATCTGAATAAACGGATATAAAGACCAAAGAGATTCCGCGGAGAAGCGATCTCTTAGATAATTATCGAAATTCCCTTTGCCTAGAAAATCGCAAAATGGCCGGACTATGCCGTTCGAAAACTTTCTGCAGAATCTTTTCGCATTTAATTTTTCGAATTGCCATAAGAACGTTTCGAATATTCTCCCACTCCGGCCTGTGAACCCCGCGATTTTTGAAATATTATGCGTAATATTACCAAAATTTGCTAATGCTAATCCTATAGCTTCCTTTGACCTTCTTTTTTTAACAAGTTGGACTAGACGATCCTTTAGAGGGGAAGCTGATAGTATTAAGGTCCCTTCCAGGAGAGGATACTTGCTGCATTCACAAGATATATGCCCCTCGATTAACTCGTCATTTTCTATATATATATTATCTGAATAAAGGCTGGAATCACAATAGGGACATTTCATGAGCTTAAGGAACTCTTGTTTCATGATTCCAACCCCTGATTTTTTAGTTTATTTCATCCACCGTAAAATACTCCGTCAGGATAAGAAGATCATTTCGGGTAACATCTACATGGAATTCGTCAGACGGAAGTTCCAGGTCCCACGTATCTCCATACAAGGTGCGAGTGTCGATGGAACACCAGATATTATAGGATGGCCAATAACCTCCGCTTGGATTGGGGGGTATATCAATGGGGCCAACCCTATACGAGCTGCCATCTGGAGAATACCAGTACCAATAGAATGCTGCAGGCCCAGCATTTGCCAGGCTTATCCAGGAATAGATCTTGCTATCTGCGCTGAGGTAGAATTTGTCAGTTCTTGTGATCGGACTGCGAGTGGCCTCGTCAATGTTGCTGGCCGTGCTATGATCAAGAATGCTGGTGCCGGATGTCTGTTCCTCATAACCGTTTTCCAGAGCAAATTGTTCCGTCAATTGCGTTACATAGGTAGGACCAATCAGGTAGACATTTACTTTCCAGTTTCCCGACAGGTAAGGCTCATCTGGTATATCTGCAATATCGATATAATACCAGATATTGTATGTAGGCCAATAATCGCCGTTGGGATTGGCAGAAATATCCGCAGAACCCGTCTTGTATAGGTTGCCATCCGGTGAATACCAATACCACTCAACTCTGCCGGGCGCGACATTTGCGAGGCTCACCCATGAGTAAGCCTTACTGTCGGCAGTGGAGAATTTGTAGGTTCTTGTGATAGGAATATGATTGGATTCGTCTACACTGCTTGCCATGCTATGATCAAGAATGTGGGTGACAGGCGCAGCACTTGGGTTGCTGGAGGTAGTATTGATTAAAGAGTGCATCCGTGTTGCCGTAGTGTTAGCCACCTCAGACTCTTCGCTACCCAGGGCCTTTAGAGCATCGGATTTGCCGTTCCATGCCTGCCAGATGTCAGCACTGTAGGGGTCCAACCTGATAACCTCATCGTAAGCGGTAATGGCCTCATCGTACTTGCCTTGATTGTAGAGCTCAAGGCCTTCATTGATGCTCGTGGTTATGTTGGTGCCAGGTGCAGCAATCGGACGGCCATTTAGTGTAATGGTCGCAGGCCTCCAGGTAAAGCCGCCAAATCCCAGCTCCTTTGCCCTGGCATAAGCCGCATCCGACTCATTATTTTGGCCGAGTGCCTTTAAAGCATCGCCTTTGTAAGCCCAGGGGATTGCATTATTTGGCGATAGCTCGATGGCTTTATCATATGCTAAAATCGATTCATCGTACTTGCCCTGGCCATAAAGTGCATCGCCTTTGCCATTCCAGGCCTGCCAGGTCTGGGTACTGTTGGGATCTAGCCTGATAGCTGCATCGTAAGCGTTGATGGCCTCCTCGTATTTGCGCTGATTGTAGAAATCGAGCGCTGTGTTGAGGGCCTTGTTGTATTTGGCTGAATTGTCGAGATCAAAGCCGCTTATGGTCCAGGTATTAGCTGTCTGCTGACATTGTGTTGATGTCATTAATACCAGCATGAGAATGAAAACTGTGCAGATCCCTCGCATTGGGTTGGAGACGCGTCTGGAGAAGATAAGATTTTCGTTGACCCATGTGGTAGCTTTATCTGTCATCTCACATCATCTCCTAT
>JAQVZT010000382.1 GCA_028708055.1 Methanothrix sp. | reverse complement strand
ACTCCCTGGCTGAGCTGTCCAAGAACCTTGAGCTGGGCATAACCTTCCAGACGGAACAGCTGGCAGAGCGAATTCATTACGGTGCGAGCCAGGATCTTCTTGCTCTGCTGAATCTGAAAGGAATAGGACGGGTCAGGGCGAGAAAGCTCCACTCGTCCGGCATAACCAGCCTGGATAAACTTATGGCAGCAGATCAGGCAAAACTGGTCTCCATCCTCGGCCCGAAAGTCGCCGAGAAGGTCATCTACCAGATAAAAAAAGAGAGGTCCGAGGTGATGCCGCCTTGAAGTGGCTTAAAGATATTTTCAAAATGAAATCATCCAGAGAGGAACCGGCTTTTCTGCCCCTGGCAGAGGTCGACTCCTGGCTGGCAGAGAGAGAAAAGGAGTCTGATTTTTCAGCGCGCTGCCGGGGGATCTACAGCCGCATGAATGAGGCGGCAAAAAAGCTGGATTCGGACATATCTTCCCTGAAATCGGCAAGCTCTGATGATGAGGCTCCGCCAAAGCTATTGCGGGCCGGCGTAGCTGCGAGAGGAGAGGTCATAAAACAGCTTGAAACTCTCTCCCACAAGCTACAGCCGCCCAAGAAAGATGATCTGGACGGCATATCTCAGCATCACTGGGCGCTTGTCAAGGGGCTGGAGAGAACGGTTACCACCTTCGGCAGAGCGAAAAGCTACGTTGCCGCCCTCTTTCCCAGGAACATCGAGAGCATAAACTCCGACCTGACTGAGATCAGCCGAATGCTGGTTGATCTGGAGAAGGCAATCGGCGAGAAGAGAAAAACGCAGGAGGAGAGCTGGTTCTGCCGGGAGACCGCCCAGAGGCTGAACGGAGAGCTATCGGGCATCATTGATCTCAGAGCGAAAACGCAGCAGGGAGAGGCGGCGCTCTCGGAGCTGTCGGCGAAATTGTCAGGCATGGAGAGAGAGATGAATAGGCTGGAAGCCAGCACTGAAGGAAAGAAGATCCGAGAGCTGAAGAGCAGCCTGGAGAATAGGATGGCGGAAAGATCGCAGGCTGAGGCAGAGCTGCATGATCTCATCGCTCCCTTGAACAAGGCGCTGGCCAGAATGAAAAAACAGGGATCAAGCGATCGAATCAATCTTCAGCATGAAAAAGTCTTTGAGATGCTGGGCAATTCGCCCGCCTCAGTTCAGGATAAAGAGATTGCTGGAGCCTTGAATGAATTGCAGGGCCATCTGGCGGTCCTGGGTCTAAAGGACAGGAAGAAGGAAAAGGTCCTGGATCATCTCGATCTGCTCATAACCAAAAAGTCTCTGGAACAGGTCAGGGGCAGGCTGCAAACGATCTCTGAAGAGATCTCCAGGATGCAGTCTCAAATCGAGGAAGGCAGCCGCGAGGGCCTTCGCCTGAAAGAGGAAATGAGCCTGGCTAGAAAGGAAAAACGGATCCTTGAGGCGGCTCTGGATCAGGCCAAAAAGGATCTGGCCCTGCTCAGTGAAAAGACAGCGTCCGATGAGCAGGAGCTGAACGGCAGGCTGGCCAGGATAGCCGGAAGGCCGATGAAGCTCGATCTATCTTCGGAAAGGCGATGAAGTTTGATGGTCAACCTGGGGGGAATTGTTCCCCTCTCCACTGTTGACTGGCTGGGAAGGGCTGCTATGGTGGTTTTCCTGCGGGGCTGTCCTCTGCGCTGTCCCCATTGCCATAACCGGATGCTGCAAACTGGAGAACGCCTGGTTACATTCCACTCTATTTCATCCAGAGTCGTCTCTGAGGTTAAGGGCCTGCCGGCTGCATCCAGGTCAGGAGGCAAATCCGGGCATCTTCTCCAGATCGACCTGGATGACGCATCAGAGCGGGCGAGCAGCAAGCCATTTGTTGATGCGATAGTCCTGTCCGGAGGCGAGCCGCTCCAACAGATCGAAGCATGCATCCGTCTATTCCGGTTGGCCAGGGGCCTGAAGCTGGCTACTGCCCTGGAGACCTCGGGCTGCTTTCCCGAAGGTCTCGAAAGCCTGCTGGCAAAAGGACTGGTGGACAGAGTTTTTTTGGATCTTAAAACGGCACTATCCGAGCCGGATTACGAGAGAGCCACCGGCAGACCCGGCATAGCGGCCCGCGTCGCAGAAAGCCTGGAGATCTGCTTTAAGTCAGGCGCAGCATTTGAAGTGCGTTGCACGGTCTTTCCAGAAAATCCCACGGCTAGGCAGCTGGCAAATATTGCCGAAACGATCTGCCGGATGAAGGCGCAATATCCTGAGAATCGATTGGATTATCTTCTGCTTCAGCAGGGAACGCCGCGTGAGGGTGAGGCCAGATTTGAGCCGGTCTCAGTGCAGGATCTGGATAAGATGGCCAGGACCTGCGAGACAGGCTGCAAGGGCAAGCTACAGGTCCGCATTCGAGCCCCGCCCAGGATAGCCTGGAAAAACTAAATAATCGAATCTGCCATAGGTCAGCAATTGATGAGTATTATGAAGATCATCGGTTTTGTGGGCCTGCCGGGCTCAGGAAAGGGGGAAGCATCTGAGATCGCCAGGCAGATGGGCCTCATGGTTTTGGTTATGGGAGATGTGATCCGCCAGGAAGCCGCCAGGCAGGGCCTGGAGCCCACCGACCAGAATTTAGGTCGCATCGGAAACGCTCTGCGAGCGGCAGAAGGACCGGATGCTGTGGCCAAAAGGATTTTTGAGATGGCCCTGGCCGCAGAAAAGGATATAGTCGTAGTAGATGGCCTGCGCTCTCGCGAAGAGGCGGACTTCTTTGCCGCTCATGCCGAAGAGTTTTATCTGGTAGAGGTTTGTGCGCCGGCAGAGGCGCGGCTGAAATGGCTGGCAGCCAGAGGCCGGCCGGACGATCCGGGCAGGAGCCCTGAAGATGCGGATCTCAAAGACACCAATGCAGATCTCAAGATCGTCTCCTCCTGCAAGGGGCCAAACCTCCAGGCAGCGGCAGCGCTTGAGCAGAGGGAGTGCCGGGAGATGGGATGGGGGATGTGCGATGCCATGAGGATCGCAGACATGAAGCTCAGAAATGACGGCAGTCTGGAAGACCTGCGCGAAGATGTCAGGAGATTGCTGGATCTATTGCAGACTGCAATGAAAACGATCTGAGGTGTG
>JAQVZT010000381.1 GCA_028708055.1 Methanothrix sp. | reverse complement strand
TCTCTAAATAGCCTCTTATATTCCTCGATTGCTCCTGCCATTATTTCACCACTCACAGATTTATAATTATGTAATTGTTCCTTCTAAGTATTTAAAGCTATTTATTTTTCATACACATTTTATATACTATGTAAAAGATGATGATCCATCTATCTCGCGGAATGAATATGGAATATCATGAGACCATCATGGAGTCCCATTGGTTTTTAGCTGCATTAGAGGCACCTCATTCGCGAAGAAACTCATAAAAAGATGTTTAAGACGGCAAAACCGCCGAGATAAAATTCGCCACACGACTCGACGAATGGATCAAAGAAGATAAGTTAAATAGCCAAGAGTGAATATATTATCCATCATTGAAAAATAGGAGATGGCAGAGGATGAACGACAAACTGGCAGAATGGAATGTGTACGAAGCCGACTTCCCAACATCCGGCACTCTATATGATCAGCTAAAGTTCTTGCTAAATTATGCAGTTCTCGCTCCCTCCGGGCCAAATACCCAGCCCTGGAAATTTGCAATAAAGAGTGATGAGATTTCCCTGGTTGCCGACTTGCACAGATCTCTTCCTTCTTTGGATCCTTCGCACAGGACCCTCTACCTGAGCCACGGCTGCGTTCTTACAAATCTGCTTCTGGCAGCCGAGCACTTTGGCTTTGATCATGATGTCAAATGCCTGCCGGATGGCGTATCCGGCGAACGCACTGCTTCAGTAAGATTCTCCAGGAAAGAAGCGCCTCAAAGATTCCCTGATCTATTCTCAGAGATAACCAGAAGGCACACAAACAGAAAGAGCTTTGAGCAAAGGCCCATCGAGACGGAAAAGCTTCAAAAGTTAGAGGATTACGCCAAAGGAAGAGGATTCCGGCTCGATATACTTACCAGCGATGAAGGCAAGGCTGAAATGGCAGATATTTTGGCCAGAGCCCAGAAGATGCAGCTTGGAAATAAGGACCTTAGAAAGGAGCTGGCTGCCTGGATAAGGCCGAACAACTCGGAACAAAAAGACGGCCTGCCTGGCTACTCCTTTGGATATTCGGATTTCGAATCATACCTCGGCTCTTTCATCTTTGGCACTCTGGATATGTCTTCCTCCCGAGCCAGAGTTGAGACCGCAAACATGTTAGCGTCTCCCGTTGTTGCGGTACTGTCTACTGAGACGGATGATAAAATGACCTGGCTCAAAGCAGGGGTAGCATTTGAGACATTATTCCTGATGGCAACTCAGATGGATGTCAGATTTGATCTGTTCAGCCAGCCAATAGCCCTTCCGGAGTTGAGAGAGGAAATGGCTAAAATTCTCAATGTCAAATATCCACAATTGCTTATTCGCATGGGATACGCAGAGCCTGCCAGGCATACTCCTCGAAGGCCTGTGGAAGAGGTGCTGATGGACTGATTTTCTTTTTTTTCGCCCGCTAATTTTTATATAAAATTGCAAATTAAAACGCTTGGAAACAAAAAATGATGATTCAGAAGCACCTAGAGAATTGTCTAGGGGGCGCTCGATTTGCTCAAGGCAAAGTAAGCCAGCAGTGCCTCCAGCTGAATTCTTTCGTTAGCGCCTTCCGTCATACGAAAATCGATCTCGCCAATGCGGTCGATCAGCCGGACCTTCTCCTGATCGGAGATATCCAGGTCCATCATGGCCCGGTGGATCTGAACAACCACATCCTGGCCGGAAAGCCCCTTGGATAGCAGTAGATCATCCAGCGCCGCCCGCGCCCCCACGAAATCTCCGGAGAGAGCTGTCTTGATGAAATTGCGGATCTCCTCAGGCTTGGCGGTGGAGGTGATCTGGTAGATCGTCTCCTCATCAACCTGATCGCCTAAAAGGGCGGCTGCCTGCAGGGCGTTGATTGCTTTTCGCATGTCTCCGCTGGCAACATATTCAATGGCTGAGAACCCCTCCTCGGATACTATCAGCTTCTCTTCATCGGCGATGAACCTGACCCGCTTCTTGACGGCCTCCGCCGAGAGGGGCTTGAATCGATAAACGGCGCAGCGAGACTGGATGGGCTCAATTATCTTGGAGGAGTAGTTGCAGGAGAGGATGAACCTGGTCGTGGCCGAGTAGCGCTCCATGGTGCGCCGCAGGGCGCTCTGGGCATCATTGGTCAGAGCATCGGCCTCGTCCAGAAAAATGACCTTGAAATCCGCATCTCCCAGAGGGGCCATGCGGGCAAAATCCTTGACCTTGTGGCGGATGATGTCTATGCCCCTCTCATCGCTGGCATTCAGCTCGATGAAATTATTGCGCCAGGTCTCGCCGAAGATCTCCCTGACAATCGAGATCGACGCCGCCGTCTTTCCCACGCCCGGCGGACCTGAGAACAGAAGATGCGGCAGGTTTCTGGTCTTTACATAGGACTTGAGACGGCGGATTATCTCATCCTGGCCCACAATGTCATCCAGCTTAATAGGCCGATACTTCTCGATCCAGATCTCCTCTTTGATATTGACCCCTCATCTTAAAGGTTTCAGGCTGTCCTTAAATTAATATTGCTCCACAGCTTCAGAAGGGCCATACCTATTCCTTCTGCCCGGATGAAAGCTTTCGAGGTCACAAAGGCTAAATATAGAGGTATCATAGGTGGAAACTCGTTTTTCGGAGGAACTGTAAGTGATCACCGAGGTGACGGGACAGTACGATGCGCATGATCTGGAGAGCCGGATCAGAGAGCTCTGGGATGAGGCAAAAACCTATCGCAAAGTGCGGGAATTGAGAATCGGAGGAAAGAAATTCTTCTTCGTGGACGGCCCGCCCTACACCACCGGTCGAATTCACCTCGGCACCGCCTGGAACAAGGTGATCAAAGACTGCGTCCTGCGCTACAGGTCCATGAACGGCTTTGAGGTAAAGGACAGGGCCGGCTGGGACATGCATGGCCTTCCCATCGAGGTCAAGGTCGAGGAGTCCTTCGGCTTCAGAAACAAGAGAGACATCGAGGCCTACGGCGTGGACAAGTTCATCGCCCGCTGCAAGGAGTTCGCGCTGCGGCAAAAGGACGACATGACTGCCCAGTTCAAGATCCTGGGAGCCTGGCTGGACTGGGAAGATCCCTACATGACTCTCAAGAATGAGTATCTTGAGGC
>JAQVZT010000380.1 GCA_028708055.1 Methanothrix sp. | reverse complement strand
TCATCTTCGACGAGAGGCAGCTGGGTGAGGTGCAGGCCGCCCTGATACTGCTCATCGCCGCTCTGGGAATCGCCCTCAACCGGTTCGTAAACGCCGCCAGGGCCTATGGAATGGAGCCGCTGGTGGAGGTTCACACCGAAGAGGAGCTGAAAGCTGCACTGGATACTTCTGCCAGGATCATCGGCATCAATAACCGGAATCTGAATACCCTGGAGGTAGACCTGAAAACCTTCGAGAAACTGGCCCTAAAGGCCAAAGAGGCAGGAGTATTTCTGGTGGCGGAGAGCGGGGTTCACAGCCATGAGGACGCCCTGCGCATGATGCGGGCCGGGGCGGATGCGCTCCTGGTGGGCAGCGAGCTGATGGAAAGACCGGAAAGGCTGGGTGGACTGAATTGTCTCTGATTCGCTTTTTTATCGGGGACGGGCGAGATCTATGTGACTATCAACCTGGACCTGGCCTATGAAAAGGCTCTCTTCTGCGGAAGGCCGCTGCCGGGTCCTCTTTCAAGGCCTGCGATGAGCCGCCATGGAATTTTTGCTGTTTTTCAGGGGGATATCACTGCTGCGTTCACCCTGCGAATAGCAGCCAGGAAGAGCGGGAACCTCTGACCAAAAGCCTCCTTCCTCTGCCTGATGTATCAATATTGTATAATCCATCATCAAACACCTTTCAAGAGCTTCAAGAACTCCACTTCAACGAGAGCTGCTTTTCTCATTGCCGATTTGAACAGACCGATCTTAAGATCTCCAATCGCGAGAATGGAGATGAGCTGTCCATTTGGCCCATCGATATTTTGATATCTTGATATCTACATGCATCCGTCATATTCATAACCCGTCGCGACGAGATATTATCCGGCAGGATGAAAAACTCGATGAAGATCGCCTATGTCTACGATGCAGTCTACCCCTGGGTGAAGGGAGGGGCGGAAAAAAGAATCCACGAACTCTCCTGCCGCCTGGCAAAGCGAGGGCATGAGGTTCATTGCTATGGCATGAAATGGTGGACGGGAGAGGATGAGATCATTCGAGATAGGGTGCATCTGCACGGCATCTGCCCGCCCATGCCCCTTTACAGTGGCGGCAGGAGATCTATCTCCCAGGCGGCCTTTTTCGCAGGCAGTCTCCTCGCCCACAGGATAGACTGCGATGCGATAGACTGCCAGAACTTTCCGTATCTACCCTGCTTTTCGGCAAAATTGCTCGCCGGCCTCAGTGGCAAGAGGCTCTTCATCACCTGGCACGAGGTCTGGGGCGATTACTGGAAGAACTACCTGGGAAAGATAGGCAGGGCCGGCCAGGCTGTTGAGTGGGCCGCCGCCAGACTGACGGATAGGAACATTGCCGTATCAGCGAGGACAGAAAGGGATCTGTTGAGCCTGGGGGCCAGAAAGGTTGCAGTTGTGCCCAATGGAATTGACTGGCAGGGAATAAACCGGGTGAAAGCATCTGCCGTGCAGTCGGATATCATCTATGCGGGCAGACTCGTCGAGCACAAGAATCTGGATCTGCTCATCCGGGCACTGGCGATGGTCAGAGCTGATCGCCCGGATGTTCTGGCCATAATTGTGGGCGACGGACCGGAGAGCAAAAGACTGAAGTCCCTGGTTCATAAGAATGGACTGGAGAAGAATGTGCACTTCAGCGGATTTCTGGAGAATTACAATGACGCATTAGCCCTCATGAAATCCTCCCGCCTATTTGTTGCACCCTCCAGCAGAGAGGGCTTCGGGATGGCGGCACTGGACGCAAATGCTTGCGGGCTTCCCGTGGTCACAGTTGAGAACAGAATGAATTCGGTGATTGACCTGGTCACGAAGGAGACGGGTGCAGTCTGCCTGCCGACAGAGCGGGCGATGGCGGAGGCAATTTCCCGAATGCTGCCAAAGAAGGAAGAGATGCGATTGCGCTGTATGCAAGAAGCGAGGAAATATGATTGGGAGAAGACCTGCGACCGGGTGGAGAGGATTTATGCCAATGGCGCTGGCATTGAGAACAGATGAGTTTTTTGCAGTCCTAGAGAATATGCACTGGTAGCTCCAGCAATACCTGCACGGCGGGCAATGAGGCTCTCCTTGGCCAGCAGACCCGAGCAAACAGCCGAAAAGCAATATGCCAACGTGTTTCCTCAGTTCCTCTGGGAGATGCAAGACTGAAGAGCACCCCCAATATTCGAAGACGTTTGCAGACGAGGGATTTCATCTATGAACAGTATCTGATGCCGGCTCTGCAAAACGGCAATGAAGTCCGATTTTATGGCATCTTTAATGCAAGAACTGGAAAAACATTATGCATTCAATTAAACGATAGATATATTAAATAAGCAGATGGGATTCATGATGAGGCCGAAATATGTAGAAAGTCCCGTAAAGAATCATGTTCATCATAAACTTCGGTTGCTACTAAGATAGATTATGTTCTCGGATCTAAAACAAGATACAATCTGGAAGAGGGGGCAGAAGAGCTTCTCAAATTCTATGGATAATAAGAGGGCGGTGTCATTGGATATAACTAATAAAAATATATTGATAACGGGGATTAGCGGATTTGTCGGATCGCGGATGGCCAGACGGCTGGTGGGGGAAGGCGCGAACGTATTTGGCCTGCTGCGCCGCCGGGCGGATGGAAAAGTGCCCCACAACATGTCGCGTCTTGGTTTGGGTGATGAGGTTCGCCTGGTGGAAGGCGACCTGGAGAGCATATCGAGCATAGGAAGCGCTATCACGGCCTGTGATCCCGATATTATATTTCATCTTGCCGCCCAGTCATTTGTGCCCAGATCCTTCGTTGATCCAAATGAGACTATGCACAGCAATTGCTGGGGTACCTCGAATCTCCTGGAAGCAATCAGGATTAAAGATGCGGACCCGATAGTAGTATTCGCAGGGAGCAGCGAGGAGTATGGATTGGTGCTGTCCTCTGAAGAGCAATACAAAAAGGCGCTGCAGAAATATGGTACAGTATTTCCCGCCCCAGAGCATATACCCGAGGTGCCAACCTCTGAGACAAACCCTCTCCGGCCCATGTCCCCTTATGCCGTAAGCAAAGTTTATGGCGATTTTCTGATGAGGAATTACTGGTACTCTTACGGAGTCAA
>JAQVZT010000045.1 GCA_028708055.1 Methanothrix sp. | reverse complement strand
AGTTCTTGCGGTGCATGCAGAGCCTTCCCAAATTGGCGATGGCTTTTGCTTCTTCGTAAGGGTTGCACAGCATCCTCGCCTTTGACAGAGCCCTCTCAAAATAGCCCTCTGCCTCTTTATAGCCCCCGTCCCTCTGATGGATCTCCCCTTGCGTACTCCAGAGCATGATTTCAAGAAGAGGACAGTTCGCGATGCCGAGCAGCGTCTCCGCCCGACCCAGATAAAATCCCGCCTCATCCACTCGCCCTTCTCTGACCAGAAACTGCGCCCTGAACAGATACCCTTCGCACAGATCAGGCTGAACTTCGAGAGACTCCTGGAGATTGATGGCCTGGCGGAAGTGATCTTCAGCATCCTTTCTCAGGCCTTTTAGGCTCAGGATGGTCCCCATATTCAGCCTGGCCTGAGCTATGCAGGGCCTTGCGTCAAGCCTCTGAAAGATCTCCAGGGCTTCGCCAGAAAGGGCAAGGGATTCATCCAAATCCCCCCGGTCTTTATAAACCAATGCCATATTGAAACGGATCTGAGCTTGGTTATAGATCTCACCCACTGCCGAAAAGAGCTGCAGGCTCTTCTGGTAGCTGGAAATGGAAGCCTCCCACTGGCAGCGGTCTGCCTGAGACCCGGCCAGCGCGCTGAGAACCTCTGCCTGACCGGAGAGGTCCCCCTGCGCCTTCAGCTCTTCAAGCTGCTTATAGTAATCATCGAGGTCCTCCGGAATTTCGCTTCTGCCTGGGCGCAGCATGTCGATACAGGACTGCATCTCAGCGGCACCAGGCACGTCTTCCAGACGCCGGCAGATCTCCAGGGCCCTTGTAAAGTGCTCCTTTGCCAGGCTGCGTTCCCCTCTGCGGTGATAGAAGTTGCCCAGGTTGCCCAGCACCTGCGCCGTCCCGGCCAAATCATCCAGCCTCTCGAAGAGGTCCAGGCTCTCCTGGTAGCAATCCAGAGCCCGGGACCATTCGCCTCTCTTGTAGCAGAGGCTGGCCATGTTGCTCAGGACCGATGCCTGGCTCCTCTCGTCACCCGCCCTGGCAAAGCTCTCCCGGCTATAACTGTAGCTCTCAAGGGCTGCGGTCCAATCGCCCCGCCGGTAGCAGATATTGGCCAGATTGTTCCTGGCTACAGCCATGAAATATTCGTCTCCCTGCCGCTCCAGGATTTCTAGGCTATCCTGATAGCATTGAAGAGCATGATCCCACTCGCCGAGATCTGCCTCCAGGTCTCCCCAGGAGCACAGTGCTGCCGCCAGAGCTTCCGATTCGCCCAGGGAGCGAAGGACATCGGTCACCCGGATGTAGCTGGCCTGCACCTCCTGCCATAGTCCGAGGCGAAGCGAGACGCTCACCAGGCCCTGCAGAGACTCCGTCATGACCGAAGTGTCCCCAATATCAATTCCCATCTGCAGGCTCGCCTGAAAATGCCTGACCGATTCCGACAGCTCGCCCATCCCTGCTTTGATCCCGGCGAGGCCCAGGAGTGACTTTGCCTCGCCACCGATGTCGCCGGCCCCCCGAAAGATCGCCAGGCTCTGCTGATACATCTCCTCCGCGGTCTCAAGTTCGCCCTCCTGGCAGTGGGCCGCAGCCAGATTGGACAGGGTCACGGCTATACCATGCAGGTCATTTTCAGCTCGCCTGGCGTCCAGGCTCAGGCTGTAGCATAAAATTGCCTTGCCCGTGTCTCCAAGGTCCGAGTGAAGGTTTCCCAAATTGTTCTGCGCCAGGGAGTAGCCATGCATGTCTCCCAGATCTTCAAAGGCGGCTGCCGCCTGCTCGAGATAATCCTGGGCTCGATCCCACTCGCCTTTGCACTGAACAGTCAGGCCCAAAGAGAGCTTGATGCTCGCCTCGCCTGCCATATCGCTCCCGTCTCTTGCAGCGAGGCTCTTTTGCAGGTACTCTTCCGCCAGAGAGAACTCTCCCCTGCGCTGATAGACCAGTCCCAGGTTGGCCTGTGTCTGGTACCTGCCCTGCTCATTGCCCATCTCCGAGAAGATATCCAGAGCGCGGTGATAGGCGCTCAGAGCATCCTCCAGCTGTCCGCTCAGGTGGCACAGGCTGGCCAGATTGGAGAGCGCTTCCGCGGCGGCAAGCCATTTTCCCTCCTGCAATAGCAGATCGGCAGCCTTCTGAAAACACTCTCTTCCCGGTAGGTATTCGCGCCGGTCGGCATGAATCAACCCCATGCAGCTATAGATATCGGCGATGGCATGGCTGTCGCCTTGCTGCTCCCTGATCACCAGGCATTGCCGGCAGCACTGCAAAGCTTCATCCAGCCGGTTTTGCAGACGATAATTGCTGGCAATCAGAATCAGCAGATCAGCTACGCTGCTCTGGTCACCCTGATCCTGCATGGCCCTTCTTGCCGTCTCCAGGTGGCCCTCTGCCAGAGCATAGTCACGGGAGTCCATGAAGCATTGCCCTATGCGGCCGTGAGCGCGGGCCGCCAGAAGGCAGTCGCCTGTCTCCAGAGCGGGCAGGCTCTTTTCATAATGGGCTGAAGCCTCATCGTACCGGCCTTCCAGCAAGAAGAAATCCGCCAGCTGAAAGCGCATCCTTGCCTCAGCAAGCGGATCGCTGATATCCTGAAGAAGATGTATGGCTCTGTCCAGGCAGCTTTCTACCCGATCACCTTCACCGGTTATCTGGTAAATTGAAGCCAGACTCGCGAGAGATTCCGCCATGGCCCTACGGTCCTGGGCCTTCTCCATCTCAGTGAGGCTCTGCAGGTAGCATTCCTCTGCTCTGCCGTGCTCCCCTTTCATCTGATGGATCTCTCCCAGAGAAGATAGGGCATAGGCCCGGCTGCGTCGCTCATTCTTATCGAGCAAGAGAAGCATCCGGGAGTAGCACCGCTCGGCTGCGGCTAAATCTCCTTTCTGAGTGCTGGCCCGGCCCAGATTCGCCAGAATGGTGCACAAGAGAGAAGGTGGCGTTCTCTCCGTCGGAACGTGCAGGGCTTTTTCAAAGAACCGGCAGGCTCGATCCCAGTCCTCATCATCCATGCAAAGGCAGCCCATGGAATTGTAAACCTTCGCCAGGCCCACATAATCTTTCTGCGCTTGGGCCAGACCGGCACTCTTCTCAAAGTACTCCTCGGCTACATGGCGAAAGAAAAGGCTGCCAGCCAGCCGGCCCAGATTAAGCCAGGCAGCAGAGCTACTGCTTTCCGAAAGCGAATTGGCCAATCCGGCAAGGCCCTTTTGTATTTGATTCTCATCTGAGGAGAGTATGGCTTCGATGAATGGTGAAACGATATCCGATCCCTGGCTGGAGAGAGTGCGCAGCTGCTCGGGATCGTATCCTGCAGGCTGGCAAATGGCATCGGCCAGGATTGCCAGAGATGAGATATCGCGGTCACCAGTCATCATTTCCACCTGCTTCTATTGAGATAATATGCAAAAGTAGATCGCATCGACGATATTGTGTATAAATATAGCAAAATAGTTGATGAAGTGCTGCGGCAGGACATGAGCTTTGCATTTCCGAATCGCACCTCAGATAAGTACTAAGTATCATCTATTCCCCCACAACCGCTAAAATATCTACTACCGACTTATTCTATCTGTATAAACAGTTCATGCTTATATAATTTATCATTTTTTCCAATTGTTATTCTGCTGTAGGATATTTCGCGAAAAAAATAATACGAAGAAGGAAAAAAAGAGGCGCCCAATCAAATGCAGGCCTACTTCAGTACAAGCTTTAAAGCACGATGGGGACAGCCCACGACGCAGGCGCCGCACTGGATACATTTGCCCGAATCGGCCACGACCAGCCAATCCTCAAAGCGAAATGTTCCTGTGGGACAGATGGAGACACATGCCCCGCAATGGACGCACTCATTATCATCTCTGATAACGGGATTCTCCAGAGGCAGTACCTTCACGCCGCGACTTTCAAATGCCTCCTTTACCGTCGTGCATTTGTCCTGAGGAACCTCCAGCACGATCTCGCCGCTCACTGCATCGATGCTGGCTCTCTCGATGTTCACCAGAGCGCCTGTCTCCAGTATGACTGAAGCGATGAGTGGATAACGCACAATTCCAGGTGCTACGTGAAGCATTAGTTTCATTGCTATCGCCTCCGGGCAAGAAGCCGGGAGAGATGATTGCTGGTGATCATCCCGATTACCTTATCGTCCCTATCTACAACGGGCATTGCAGAAATGCTGTGCATATCAAATGTGCGGGCGGCAAGCTCGATCGGCTCGTCCACCTTGACGGAATAGACCCGCCGGGTCATAATATCCCCGATGCGTGAGGACTTTCCACTCGCCACCGCCTTGGATATATCCCAGGCGGTAATTATGCCCATCAGCCTTCCCGCCCGGGAGACAACCGGCAGATGGTCGAAACTGCCGCTCACAATCAGCCTGGCGGCCTCCTCTACACCGATATCCTCGTGAACCGTAACTACATCGCGACTCATTACATCCAGCACGTTCGGCGATTCCTTTGTCTGCTTCATGGGCCGGGAACTGCCTACGCGAGAGAGGCTCTCCACAGCGGAGCTCAGCAGAAAATCGCCCTTCTCGATCTGCTGCTTCAAGGTGAGGGCAACCTCCCTGGCCACATGGAAGCTGGAGAGAGAAGAGGTCGCAACCTCCTTACCGTTGATCTCGACCATGCCGGACTTCAGCTCTTCGTAGCTTACGACCTTCAGAGAGGGTCGATCCCGGCGGGCGATTCCATAGTCCATCACAGGAACGGTGATATCCCGGTCCCGCACGGCAGTGCTCTTGGCCAGCTTTTCATTGAGCATCGGTATGGGAATGCCTATGCCCAGATAGAGGCTCGGGCCGTATTTGTGGAACGTGGCCGCCCTCAGAAAATGGTTGTTCATCTTCTTCATGTCGCCGGTTACCATGAGCGTGGAAAAGCCATTCTGAGGATTATGCTGCGTGCCCGATCCTATGACATACCCCTGGGCTCCTGCCAGGAATATGCGGGTCCCCACTCCGATATAATCGAAATTCGGGTCGTTGGATAGCGGAGAGAGAACCCCCGCCCCGCTGTAATGAATATTGCCGTAGCGGGGAAGCAGCGTGCCCATGTAAGTATGCATGGTGCGATCAGACGAATTTGTGGCTGCATTGTAGCGCTGATAGGCATTGCGGGGATTGACCATTGTGGCCTGGTTGAAGTCCTCCAGGCGCAGGCTGGTCTCCAGGTCCATCTGAGGATAGCAGTCCGTGCCAGCGCCGTATGCATCCACCTCGATCTGCTTTCCGGAGATGAGATCCTCCATGACATGCGCTCCGCCGTACTCTATACCCCGGTCTTCGGAGGGCTGTGTCGCCCCCAGAAACAGGTCGACAGCCGCAACTCCGCCATAGGCTTCCACCTTATTGAGCAGGGCTTTGGAGATCTTAATGGGCGGGTCACTATGGCCCAGATTGAGAAATACTCCCGAGGAGCACATGGCCCCAAAGGTACCAGTGGTTACTACATCCACCTCGCGCACAGCTCCGGCAAGGCCCAGCTCGTCCACAATATCAGGCATCTGCTCTGCCGTTACGACGCGGGCGCTCCCGTCGCGAATGCGTTCGTTGATTTCCGCTAACGACTTCTCTTGCACGGTTTTATGAAATCGGCAATCCGATAAAAACTTGTTGGGCTTTTGCCTTCCAACAACGTTATCTGCCTTAACTGAATGGAATGAAGCCTATGCCGCATATTCCTGGCAAGAGCATCGTCCTCACCAGCGATTCCACGATGATGAGCAACTATCACGGAGGAGTGATGCTCGGCTTTGCCGCCATAATGCCGAGAGCTGCTCTGCCCGATTGGATCTTTGATAATCTGTTCTGCCCGCCTGTTCCTGCCGCCCAGGACGGCTCTGCGAAGATCGCCCCCTGCGGCATTCGAAAGGTGGAAGCGGCATTGCTGGAAGCGGGCTTTTCCCGGGACGAGGTAATAGTAGCCCATCCTGCCCATCTGGACAGGGCCATAGGGCCGGAGACCAGGGTCGTGGGGATTACCCATGATGATCCCATGGGCAAGATTGCGGTGCGGGAGGTCGAAGACATGATCGGCAGAGGCCCGCCCTTCAATCGCAGCCGGTTTCTGGAGCTACTATCCCATCCCCTCATCAAAGAGCACAGGCCCAGGGTAGTAGTAGGCGGCAACGGCGCCTGGGAGGTAATGGGAGAGAAGGTGGATGTGGACCACATCTACCTGGGCGAAGCGGAAAGCGATTTTCCGGATATCTGCCGAAAGATCATCGGCGGCGATGCCGTCCCGAAGGTCATCAGAGGAAGTGCCGTAGCGGGTGAGGCAATTCCCATAAATCGAGGGGCCACCGTCGGGGGCATTGTGGAGATTGGCAGAGGATGCTGGAGGGGCTGCGCCTTCTGCTCGCCAGCCAACCGCACTCTGCGCCACAGGCCCCTGGAAAAGATTCTGGAGGATGTGAGAGTAAACCTGGAGGACGGCCAGAGGGACATCATCCTGCACTGCGAGGATTTCTTCTCCTACGGTTACCACGAGGGCAAGACCGATGGGAAGAGGGTTCTGGATATGGTTTCCGCAGTAAAAAAGCTCGGGCCGAAGACCATCGACGTCTCTCATCTGAGCCTTGCCTCCGTCCATCAAAACCAGGATCTACTGCGCTCCATATCGCAGGTTGTGGGCGTGGGAACTGATCAGAACCACATGTCTGCCTGGATCGGCATAGAGACAGGCAGCTGCCGCATTCTGAAGATGCATATGCCCAACAAAGCGCGACCGGAAAAGGTAGAAAACTGGCCGGAGATCGTGCGGGACTGCTACCGCCTCTTCGCGGAAGAGTCCTGGCTTCCCGTGGCCAGCCTGGTACTGGGGCTGCCGGGAGAGACGAGAGATGATGTTCTGAAGACCACCGATCTCGTGGAGTCGCTCATGGATTACACCGGCCTCATGTTGCCCCTGTTTTTCACCACCATCGCCGATACCAAACTCGGAGGGAGAAAAGGCTTTTCCAGAGAGGATGCGCTGCCCGAGCACTGGCAGCTGGTGGGCCTGTGCCTGGAGTATAACCTGCGCCACCTCAAGAAATTGCACCGACTCTATCGGGAGAGGATGACGGCGGGACCGGCGATCCACGCCGCTCTAAAAGGCGTGAACCTGATGGCAGACCTGGTGCTCGGCAAGTACATGAAAAGAATGAAAAGAGGCGAGCCGCCAAACTGATGCCTCGAAATATCGATAGCATGCGGCGCAATCAATTCGAATTTATTCTAATGACTTTCAATAATTGTCCAGAACGGATCTCACAACACCCTTGTGATCTCCCTTGAGGGAATAGACGTTATGGTCCCCGGAAACGTCGATGCTCAGAATGCCCAGGCGAGTATTCATGAGCCCCACCATGGCAGAAACCCCCCGATAGCTGACGTCAAAACCCTCTTTCGCGAGGTAGGTGAAGACGTCCTCAGTGGTGTAAGCTCCATCGCTCAAAAACAACTTCAAGACAGCCTTCCGAATTCCTATTCCATCCCGCTTAAGATAATTTCTGAGCCTCTCCTGGATTCGTTCTTCAGCGCTTTCCATCCGGCAAAATCACCGCCCTCAAGCAATGAATTTAAGGATTATAAAGGTATTCTATCTACGACCATTCCGTCCTCAAAAGGATACTTCTCAATTATGCTCAGAACACAGGAGATTTCTTTGAGGCCCTGTGTCAAATCTTCCAGAATCGAGGCCGCGATTTCTATTCGATCCTCCCGGCAGGAGTACATCTCTTCTGGAACCGCCTCCTCGTCTAGAAACAGTCGCACCGCCTCCAGATCACCCTCAATTACGCCATGAATTATCGTTCCCTCATCACTGACATAATCAAAAGGCCGCGCCGTTCTATTCGCCCGGCGCAGCAGCCGCTCTTTTAACTGCACCGCATCTTTGAAACATGAGGGGCAAAAGTGTGCCTGTATGTCGTCTTTAAGGAAATGCTCTATTGCTACGTCTCTGCTTCCTTCCGCAGCGCATCCCAGATCCTCCGGGACGAAACCTGCGGCGGCAAGCCCGGCATAATTGGTCTCCGAGAACTCCAGTTCGTTTACATTGAGGAATGCATCCGCGTCCCTTACCGCCTCGACTATCTCTGGTGCGGGCTGTATGGAAGGAATCTCCACGCCTGCCAGTATTCCCAGGGATTTGGCCTGCTGCAAGGCTTCCTTGAGTCCTGATGGATCTGACCACCGGGCAAGCGGCAGATGAAATCGTATCTCGTCAAGGCCCGCTTGCGCCAGCTTCTCAAGGACATCGCGACCGGGAAGAAGGCCGGTATAGAGGTGAATGTGATGCGACTGGCCCCGCGATCTTTTGAGAGCGCGAATGCATTCCAGGACGTAATCCAATTCCAGAAGTGGCTCGCCGCCGGTGATTCCTGTGCCCAGAGCATCGATGGCAGAGGCCTCCCTCAGGATATCGGCGACATCCTGCACCGCCATTTCATCGGCAAAGACCCGATCGCTGCCCTTTCGCTCCTCGGATAGCGGGCAATAAAAGCAGCTTCTATCACACCTGCCGGTGACGAAGAGCACAAGGCCCGCGCCCTGGCGACAGATGAGACAGCCAGGCGAGAGGTAATTGTAAATCGATCCTACTGAATCTTCCTGCCACTTTTCCATCTGCCACTTCGCCATTGCAGATAATACGAGCACTGCATGCTTAATTAGATTTGTATCCAAACGATTATCAGAGGGAAGGGGCCAACAATTCGCCCACAATAAAGAGATGGTTACCTGTGAGAGAATATCTTCTCGGAAATGCAGCAATTGCCAGAGGCCTCATTGAGGCTGGAGTCGGGCTGGTCGCCGGCTATCCCGGCACCCCCTCCTCAGAGATCATAGAGACCCTGGTCGGCTTTAAAAGCGAAAGGCCACCGCATGTGGAATGGTCAGTTAACGAAAAGGTTGCCCTGGAGGTAGCAGCAGGAGCCTGCTGGACCGGACGGCGCGCTGCGGCTACCATGAAACACGTGGGCTTGAATGTGGCCGCAGACCCATTCATGACCCTCGCCTACCTGGGCGTGGGCTCAGGACTGGTGGTGATCTGTGCCGATGACCCCTACTGCCATTCATCGCAAAACGAGCAGGACTCCAGGCGCTATGCCCAGTTTGCCGGCATACCCTGCCTGGACCCGGAAAATCCCCAGGAGGCAAAGGAGATGACCGTTTTTGCCTTCGAGCTTTCGGAAAAATTCAATATCCCGGTCATGCTCAGGCCTACCACGCGCGTTTCTCATGCCAGGGAGGATGTAGAGGTCGGCCAGGCGGCAAAATCCGCAACCAAGGGCCGGTTTGTCAAAGACCCTGCGCGACGGGTGGCCCTGCCCATCCACGCCCGTCCGCTGCACCATGAGCTTCTCGCCAAACAGGCGGCCATCGAAGAGGAACTGGAGAAGGCGCCCTGGAACAGTATCGAACTGAAGGGCGACACGGGAATAATTGCCTCCGGCATCGCAGGACTGTACGCGAAGGAAGCAGTAACCGAGCTGGGCGAAGATCTGTCGCTCTTGTGCATAGGGACCTATCCTCTGCCCGGGAAGATGATCCGCCACATGCTTGAGCACGTCCGCCGGGTAATGATAATAGAGGAGCTCGAACCGGTTGTGGAAGAGCAGGTCAGGATGATCGCCAGGGAGGTAAATCCGGGAGTGGAGATCCTGGGAAAAGATGCTGCCATCTCTCGCGAGGGCGAACTGGACTATTTGCGGGTCCGAGAAGCCATAGCGAATATGATCGGCAAGCCCGCGTGCCAGGAGCCTTCCGATCTGCCGATGGGCGTTCTGCCACCGAGACCTCCGTCGCTATGTCCGGGATGCAGCCACCGGGCCACATATTACGCCATGCGAAAGGTCTTCGGCAAGAAGGCGATCTACCCCAGCGACATCGGCTGCTACACCATGGCGGTCGGAATGGGTACGGTAGACACATGCCTGTGCATGGGGGCGAGCATCACGCTTGCCAGCGGAATTGCCTTCGGCGGGGAGGAAGAGGGAATTTGCTGTAGCCTCGGAGACTCAACCTTCCTGCATGGGGGCATGACCGGCCTGCTCAATGCCGCCTACAACAAGGCGAGGATCACTGTGACCATTCTTGATAACTCCACTACCGCCATGACCGGCCATCAGCCCCATCCTGGAACCGGAATGACTGCCACCGGGGAAGAGACGACGCGCGTATCAATTGAAGCCCTGGCCAGAGCACTGGGCGCTGGAATGGTGGAGACAGTCGATCCATACCGGCTGGATGAGACCATGGAGAGCTTCAAGAGGGCCAGGGACTATCCGGGACTCTCGGTGATCATCGCCAGGCAGCCCTGCGTAATAAGGGCCCGCCGCGGCGGAGCCCGGCCAAAGACGTTTCAGGTTGGCGAGGAGTGCATCGGCTGCAAGCTCTGCCTGGACTACGACTGCCCTGCGATCGAATTTGAGAATGATAAGGCGAAGATCAATGCACTCTGCTCAGGCTGCGGAGTATGCGCCGCGATCTGCTCGTCCTCCGCCATCAAGGAGGTGGCAAGATGAGAACTTCGGAATGCGATCTGGTGATCGTCGGAGTAGGCGGTCAGGGAGTAATTCTGATATCGGATGTTCTGGGCAGAGCGGCGGTGCTGGCGGGAAAGCCGGTATGCGGAGCCGAGACGCACGGCATGGCCCAGAGGGGAGGAAGCGTGATCAATCACACCCGCATAGGATGCCGCTTCTCGCCGATGGTCGCCGCGGGAGGTGCAGATGTGCTGGTGGCGCTCGAACCTGCAGAAGCCCTGCGGTTCGCTCAATTCCTCTCGCCTGCGGGGGTCGCTCTGGTCAATACGAGACCGGTTCTGCCTTCAACCGTGACCAGCGGCAAAGCCAGGTACCCACCTCTGGATGAGATTCTCGCTCCTATCGAGGGCCACAGCAGCAGGGTTATCGCCATGGACGCCACCGCTCTCGCCCAGACGGCAGGAAGCTCCCAAGCCATGAATGTGGTAATGCTCGGAGCCCTTTCCAGGTACATTCCAATCTCCGAGGACCTGGTATTGCAGGCGCTCGCTCAGGTGGTGCCGCCCAGGTTCCTGGAGATCAACCGGAAAGCCTTCGTCTTAGGAAAAGCTGAAGTAGAATAGAAACGAAAAGGCATTTTATGGAAACAGAAAAGAAAGAAGACGAAAAATCTATAGAAGAGAAGAGCGCTGCAAGCAAAGAGGCACCCATTGTCACCCGTTCCATGGCTGAAGAAGCCTGTCCCACCTGCGGTGTAGAGGAGCCCCCTGTGCCTGCAGTGCTCCCGGACCCCAGCTGGTCCACAGAGAGGCTGATTGCAGCCACCAAGGACAAGCACATGCTGGTACGCTCCAATGCTATCATACTCCTCTCCAAGAGGGAAATATCCGAATCCCTGGAGGCACTCATCGAGGCCCTCAAGGACGAGGAGTATCTCGTAAAGAGCAATGCCATGGTGGCCATATCCTCCTACGGAAAACAGGTTTCAGACCGCATAATCGAGGCCCTCTCCGATGCAGACAAAGATGTGCGCGCCGGAGCCGCCTGGGTCCTGGGGGAACTAAAGGATAACCGTGCCGTTCAGGCACTGGAGAAAGTGGCCAAGGACGACTATCCGCTGGCCAGAATTCAGGCCAAGGCATCTCTGGTGGCCATGGGCAGAGGCCCCAAGCAGCAGCCTAAGAAGGATGAGCCCGCGCAGCCTGAAGAAGAACCCGAGACGGCCACAGAGAAGAAAACAGAGTGAACAGAGCGAATTCATCCTTTTTTTAGGCTCTTTCTCTTTTTGCCAGCCCAATTCCGGGCCACTTTGAATAGACATCTCCCTGATCCAGCCAATCCCGGCTGAAGGTGCGAAGATACATATGCTCAAGCTTTGGCTGCCAGCCGCAGCGGACCTTCCGGGTCAGATCCTGGGCCCGCCCGAGGTAGGCCTTCCTGGCACGGGCTATGAGCCAGAGGTCATCGTCGTTTAAAGAGGCATTCATCTCACGACAGTAGCTGTTAAGGAACCTATCGTACAGGATGTCCACATCCCAGCGGTTCAGGCCGAAGAACTTGGACGGAGGGAACTGCTTGATCAATTCCAGGCCGAATCTGAATCTGGCCAGATCCAGATGGGGAGTGCAGGAATAATCGAGCCTGGGAAAGTCTATGAGAAAGAGCCTGAGGTTATTTGATCGACTGCCACTGACCAGGATGTTCCAGGATGTGAAATCAAAGAAGGGGGTTACATGCATCCTGAGGTTGCACTCAGCCATATGCTCCCGGCTTTCGGAAAGGTACCGGTTGATGTCGTCCTCGCGAGCATCGGCATCAATTATCAGTAGATCGCCCCGATCGCCTTCGCTCCGGGTAAAGATTTCATGGTACCTTGCCAGGGCAATTCCGGAGAGGTCCGCAGCAGAGCTGATGTATTGCAGACTTGCCGGCTTGACCTCATGAAGGATCAGAGAGAAATTGGTGCCCTGCACATAGCTCATGGCCAGGATCCCCTTCTTTGCATCTGCAAATAGAGGTTGCGGAGAGGATAAGAACTCGTCTTTGCTTGCATTGTAAAAGCGCGATAGATTGGCATACTCCAGAGCCACTTCGCGAGGCTGATAGTTGTGAGATACCTTGACTACGATTCGATCCCGAGTCTTTCCCCTGCAAAGATCCAGCATATGGATGGATGAGTTTCGGCAGAAGACGGTCTTTCTGCGCGATACATCGAAACCGGGATAATGCTCCTCTACGCACTTTTGCACGTCTGCTCGATTCATCAATTGCCGCCTCGTTTGCAGCCGGACCAATGACAGCATCCCCTTTAAACCAGATGGTCGATCCTGAAAAATTATATCAATGAGAAATGACTATTATAATACATGGATAGTGCAATTGGCAGCAGTGTCTATAATTTTATCGAGCTTGTGGGAACATCGAGCAAAGATTGGGAGGATGCGGTAAACAATGCTATCAGCTGTGCAGC
>JAQVZT010000379.1 GCA_028708055.1 Methanothrix sp. | reverse complement strand
TTTTTTCGCCTTTTGTCGAAGTTTATTTCGATGATCAACATCTTTCCGAACCGTTCGTTCGGTCCCATCCTTTTCTATCGTTCCTGACAGGGTGGTGATCAGTGAATGTCGCAGGCGATGCAACTTCCCGGGCATTCACAAAGAAGAACCTGCGAGGTGTAAAGAAACATGAATACTAAGATCGCAATGGCTGTAATGGCGCTCGCTATGGTCTGCCTATCCCTGGCACCTGCTATGGCTGCACCATTCGATGGCAACAAAGACAGATGCAATGATAGATGCAACGGCTCCCTGGAAAAGGGCGGATTTGGCGGACAGAATGGCTGGATGCTCCTGGTAGATGATGCCACGAGGGCGAATTTCGATAACATGACACTTAACCAGTTCAAAGAGCTGCGCGAGCAGAAGATCGCAGAGCTGGATAACATGACTGTGGCCCAGATCGATGAGCTTCACAAGAAGCAGATGGAAAAGCTCGGCAACATGACCCTAGCCCAGATCAGAGAGATGAGGATGGACCGCATGGGCGGCATGGGCGGAATGGGACCGGGCATGATGGACGACGGCATGATGCAGAATGGTAGAGCTGGCCCTGGAATGAACGGCCCTGGCATGAATGGAAATGGAGCAATGGGCCAGGACAACAGTCCGGCGAAGGGCGGAAGATAGACAGCAAGACCTGCTACAACCTGCTACAGCAACAACCGCTGAAACGCTGAAACATAAGGCTGCGGAAGAGATCTCTGCCTGCACAGGACAATGGCCTGCCGAAGGGCAGGGCCATCTAACAATATTATTTTTATATCATTTAATAAAAATTTTGAGGCGTTTGCAGAAGCGTTGCCATGGCTTATCAGTAGATTCTTCATTGGGCAAAATATCATTTCTTAGCATAGGAATCAGTTTGTTCTCAAGGAATTCTCTGTCTGTGATTCTGGAATAATTTTGATGTATTATGTTGGCAGTATCTCCACTTGCGACCAATTGTGCCAGAAGATAAGATATTCTTAGCTTTGCTCCAAGTGGTGCATATTCTGCTTCTAATTGGTTTTTATGATCCAACGGATAACTCAGCCAATTGGTAGCATCTTTAATTAATTCGGAATATGTGTTGACTCTTAAAACATATAGACTTTTTTTTGCCTCGTTAGTATCATCATATCTACGTCTAAGCAATTCGAAAAGCTGTGATATGAATACGCCAAACAAGGCGGAACCGGCAGTTATAATCGTCGAGTAATCAGTAGTTGATCCTGTTTTCATTGAGCTAATATTTGTCATCAATGTTCCGGTTAGGTTGATATCCGTGTTATCTTCCCCCCATTTAAACTAATGCTCGTTTTTTATGATTTCTTTTTCATTTATCTGTGTATATTCCTATTTTCTTCGCATGCCTTAAAGGCACACATGTCAAGCACTGATTTCTATTCATCTGATGATAATAATAAGCACCAAAACTATTTTTCGCTTCTGATTATGATACATATATTTATAATTTTGCACCTAATTACAATATTCTCTTTACAGATATTACAGTAATATATAAAATGGTGGTACAGAATGTACATCATCTAATAAAAGGGACCTCAGAAGATTCATTAATTTGCAGGCGAATTAGCATGATAAGACTCTATTCATCTAGCGTAGCTGTAAGCCTCAAACATCGTCGGGACTTCATGCCCGCACATTCATTGGCAGGTAACCGACAAAATCACACCTTCCAAAAGGCAAATAAACTTGCACGCCATCCTCTCAATTAATGTCTCGCTTCATCGTGGTCCTCGGCACCACCTCCCATTCCGGCAAGAGCACCTTTGTCGCCGCCCTCTGCCGCCTGCTCTCCGATCGCGGCTTGAAGGTCGCGCCCTTCAAGTCCCAGAATATGAGCCTCAACTCCTGGGTCACCCAGAATGGATCGGAGATAGGCATCGCTCAGGCGGTTCAGGCCTGGGCGGCCCGGGCGGAGCCTAACGAGTTCATGAATCCCATCCTTCTCAAGCCCAAGGGAGACCGCACCTCTCAGGTCATAGTCCTGGGCAAGCCGGTGGCAGACAAATCGGCTGAGGAGTACTACCGGGATATTGAGGGCCTCAAGGAGGTGGTGGACCGGTCCATCGAGCAGCTGGAGAAGGACTACGACTACATAGTAGTAGAAGGTGCAGGCGGAGCGGCGGAGATCAACCTCTTTGATCGTGACATCGCCAACATCTACGTGGCCCGCTATCTGAAAGCTCCTATAATCCTGGTAGGCGACATCGAACGGGGCGGAGTCTTTGCCAGCCTCTACGGATCAGTAAAGCTCCTGCCGGAAGACATCCGCCCGCTCGTAAAGGGCCTTGTGATCAACAAATTCAGGGGTGACCCCGCTATACTGGGCAGCGGTCTTGCCAGACTGGAGGAGCTTACCGGAGTGCCGGTGCTGGGCGTCATGCCTTACCTTGATCTGGACATCCCATCCGAGGATTCCGTATCTCTGGGCGACAAGAAATCCCGCGCTGGCGGGCCGCTCCCGGAGATTGCCGTGATAAGGCTTCCGCGCATCAGCAACTTCACCGACTTTGAGCCCCTGGAGCGTCAGGCGCACGTTCGCTATGTGAGCCTCTCCGAGCCGCTGGGGCGGCCGGATGCAATAATCATCCCCGGAACCAAGAACACTGTCTCCGATCTGCGGGAGATGCAGGAAAAGGGCATGGCCGACCAGATCAGGTCTTGCGTGAACACGCCCGTCCTGGGCATATGCGGAGGCTACCAGATGCTTGGAAAAGAGATCATCGACTGCGGCGTCGAGGATACAGTCGGAACAATCCCCGGATTGGGTCTGCTGGATGCGGTAACCCGCTTCGACCTGTACGAGAAAAAGACAGTTCAGGTTAAAAAAGTGGTCACGGGCAGCGGCCCAATCCTAGAGCCGATCAGTGGCCAGCCCGTTACCGGCTACGAGATTCACATGGGCGTGACCAGCCCCAAGGGATCGAAGGCCTTCGGAGACGATGGTGCGGTATCTGAAAACGGAATGGTGATCGGAACCTACCTTCACGGGCTCTTTGAGAATGACAACTTCCGCAATGCATTTCTCGATTTTCTCTTCCGCCGCAAGGGCCTCGG
>JAQVZT010000378.1 GCA_028708055.1 Methanothrix sp. | reverse complement strand
GGGAGCATGAAGGTGAAGTTCTATCTCATGAACGGGCCCAAAGACCCTGCAACTGGAGAGAACACTTCGGTCTTCTCGCCGTATTTCACATTCAAATTAGACCGATCAATTGGCAGATAGCGGCAGGCAGCTGGAGCCTGCAATGGCTCCACATATTTTTCAATCTGTCCCCGGATGCCCTGCCATTTGATCGGGAAAAAGCAATAGGGAAAAGCTATAACTACCTGAAAACCCCCTCCAGAAAATGAGCAAAGGAGAGAATAATGTCGGAGGATCAGAAAGATATCTACAGCCGGGCACCGGAGATCTTCAAGAGGCTCCGGCGCGAGGTCGATAAGGTAATTGTCGGCCAGAATACGGCCATCGAGCAGCTCCTGGTGGCCATTCTCGCCGGAGGCCATGCCCTCCTGGAGAGCAATCCAGGTCTGGCCAAGACACTGCTGGTCAAGACCACTGCCTCCTGTCTGGGCCTCGATTACAGCAGGATTCAATGCACTCCGGACCTTATGCCTGCGGACATCACCGGCACGACAATCATCGATGAGGTCGATAAGAGCAAAAAGTTCCGCTTCGAGGCGGGGCCGGTCTTTGCCAATATAGTCCTGGCAGACGAGATCAACCGGGCTTCTCCCAAGACGCAGAGCGCTCTTCTCGAAGCCATGCAGGAAAAGCAGGTAACGGTAGGAAACAAAACCTATCTCCTCGATAAGCCCTTCTTCATTCTGGCTACGCAAAACCCAATCGAGATGGAAGGCACCTTTCCTCTTCCCGAAGCGCAGCTGGACCGCTTCCTGCTCAAGATTTTCATGGATTATCCCTCCAAGGAGGAGGAGATGGAGATCCTGGAAAGATATACCATTCGCAGCGAGCCGGTTGTGAAACCGGTGGTCAGCAAGGATGAGATTATTGCATTGCAGCAGCTCTGCCGGGACATACCGATCTCTGACGACCTGAAGGCGGCAACGGTAAATCTCGTGCTGGCCACGCGAAAATGGGATGGTGTCGCCTACGGAGCCAGCCCCAGAGCCACCATCGGCCTCATACTAGCCTGCAAAGCCAGAGCCTTCCTGCAAGGAAGAAATTACGTTTCCAAAGATGATCTGCACGTCATGGCCTATCCGGTCTTGAGGCACAGAATCATACTGGGGTTCGAGGCGGAGCGAAGGGGTCTCACACGCGACCAGGTGGTGGGGGACATTCTAAAGAGCCTGTCTCTTTGAATGGTCTTTTAAAATGCATGCCATGAATCATTGATCCTCAAGGACTGATTATGGATACCGAGTTCTTTAAGGAGCTGGACAGGTTCTCGCTTCTGGTCAGGAAACGAGTGTCGACCGCCTACAGTGGAGGCAGAAAATCCCTGCGCTTCGGTCACGGCATCAGCCCGGTAGGCTACCGGGAGTACCGCAAGGGAGACGACTTCAAGCTTGTAGACTGGAAGGTCTACGGCCGAACCGAGAAGCTCTATATCCGGGAGCATGAGGAGGAAAGAAGCCTGGTGGTGCATATCCTCCTGGACGGCAGCGCCAGCATGGGCTACGAGGGAAAGTTCGGCTATGCCTGCCGGCTGGCAGCGGGCTTTGCCTATCTGGCCACCTCTGAGAACGAGAAGTATGCTATCTCCCTCTTTTGCAAGAAGCTCTATTCTGGCGAGCCAAAGAGGGGCCGGAGAAATCTCTTTCAGACCATTGAGGCCCTTGACAGGACCACTCCCAGAGGCGGCACAGGGCTGCTCGCCATCGCCGATCAGGTGGAATCGCTTCTCAAGACCACCAGCCTGGTGGTCCTGATATCCGATCTTTTAGGAGACACGGACGATATTCTCTCCAGCATCTACCGGCTATCCGGGCATGAGCTGGTGGTAATTCAGGTGTTGGCAGCACAGGAGACGGAGATGCCCTTTGGCGGCGATATCAAGTTCGTGGACCTGGAGAGCAGCCTGCCGCTCATCACCCGCGTCACTGAGCAGGAGCGGCAGGAGTATTTAAGACGCATAGCTGAGCACAATGATCGCATTCGTGCGGCATGCAGTCAGGTGGGTGCGGACTATTTCCTCGTGAGAACGGACCGGCCCATCTTCGAGGCATTCTCAGAGATGCTCAGCCGCACTGTGGTCCGGAAGACATGAGAGAGAAAGATGATGCAATGAAGATAAAGAGCTATGATGATAAAGAGTGATTAAAGAAAAAGAAATGACGAAAAAAAGAAATGACGAAATCGAATAACTGCGTTCAACTTGGCTATGGTCAGGGATGCCTCGATTTGATGCTGGAAAAAGGGGCAGAGGTGGTGCTGGCTGAGGAGCTGGCGGCTGCGCCGGCTGGTGAGATTGAGAGGTCTCTGAATCATTCCCTGGGAAAGAGCCTGGACGATTTCGCGGGCTCTAAGTCGGCCAGCATTCTGGCAAGCGACATCACCCGTCCCGCTCCTAGCCATCTAATGCTTCCTCCTCTTATCCGCAGGCTTGAGGATCTGGGCATCCGCGATTTGAAGATCATCTTCGCCCTGGGAACGCACCGCAGGATGACGCCCGGCGAAGAGCAGCAGCTGTTGAGAGATCGCACCGCTCTGCCCAGAATGCAGCACGATCCCAAAAAATGCGTATACCTGGGGGAGACGGGGCGAGGAACGCCGGTGGAGATCCTGGAGACGGCCCTATCCTCAGATCTGATTGTGGCCACTGGAAACATCGAGTATCACTACTATGCCGGATACAGCGGCGGAGCCAAGGCGGTCCTGCCCGGGATCAGCTCGGTGCGTTCCGTGGTTAAGAACCATGAGCTGATGAGAGATCCTAAATCAATAACCGGCAGGGTCGATAGTCCGGTTCGCCAGGACATGGAGGATGCAGCAGGGATAGCCGGGCTGGACTTTATTCTGAATGTGGTCCTGAACGGCAGAAAGGAGATAGTGCAGTCGGTTGCAGGCGACTATATCTCCGCTCACCGCACCGGAGTTGCGACCGTCGATCGCATGTACTGCCGCCCGGTCGAGCCAGCGGAGATCGTTGTGACCTGTGCCGGTGGCAGGCCCAAAGACCTCAACCTCTTCCAGGCCCAGAAGGCTCTGGACAACGCCAAGAATGCAGCCGTTCCCGGTGGCAGCAT
>JAQVZT010000377.1 GCA_028708055.1 Methanothrix sp. | reverse complement strand
AGATCGAGGAACGCAAGGTCGTAGCCACAGGCTCGGGCTCCCCGATAGCCTACGGCGTGCTGGAAGCTATGTACAAGCCAGGCATAAGCATTGAAGATGGAACGGTGCTGGCTGCCAAGGCGATTCATAATGCCATGAAGCGCGATTCCGCGTCAGGCGACAAGATCGAGCTCGTCAGGATTACGGATAAATACCAGGAGGTAGGCGATCCTGAGTATTCAGAGATTATGAAGCTAATTTAATCTTTTTTGGATGTGTTCTATTGTCTGTAGAAGAAGTGCTTTTTGAGCTCAAGCGTAAGGTGCAGAGCAAGTTACCTCCGGACATAAACGTCACGGGGATGGAATTCGAGGGCCCGGAGCTGGTCATTTATACCGACGACCCAAAGAAGCTGGCGGACGATGGCGATATCATACGCAACCTGGCCAAAGAGCTTCGCAAACGTGTAGTAGTCCGTCCGGACCTGAAGGTACTGGCAGAACCGGAGATATCCATAACCAGGATCCAGGAGGTCGTGCCCAAGGAAGCCGTCCTCACCAACTTTTTCTTTGACGGCGAGACCGGAGAGGTGCAGATCGAAGCGGAAAAGCCGGGTCTGGTCATAGGCCGCCACGGTGCAACCCTTCGAGAGATCACCAAACTTATCGGCTGGACTCCCAAAGTTGTCCGCACCCCGCCGGTGCGCTCGACGACCATCGCCAACATCAAGGATTATCTGCGCAGCGTGCAGACGGAACGAAAGACCATTCTGCGCACTGTGGGCAGGAAGATTCATCGCGATATTGCATCCAAGGACCAGTGGATCAGGATTACTACCCTCGGCGGCTGCCGAGAGGTAGGCAGAAGCTGCATGCTTCTCTCCACGCCGGAATCGCGCATCATCATCGACTGCGGAGTTAATGTGGGATCCGACGATTCGGCTACGCCTTTTCTCTATGTTCCTGAGGTCTATCCGCTCAACCAGATCGATGCCGTAGTCCTTACCCATGCTCACCTGGACCATGCGGGCCTGGTCCCCATGCTTTACAAATACGGCTATGAAGGGCCGATTTACTGCACTCCGCCCACCAGGGATCTGGCTGTGCTCTTGCAGCTTGATTACATTGAGATCGCCGGACGGGAGGGCAAGAGACTTCCCTATGATTCCTCGATGGTTCGTGAGGCTCTCAAGCACACCATCACTCTCAACTATGGAGACGTAACCGATATCGCGCCAGACACCAAGCTTACCATGCACAATGCCGGGCACATCCTGGGATCTTCCATAGCTCACTTTCATATCGGAGACGGCCTTTACAATGTAGCCTTTACGGGCGACCAGAAATTTGAGCGAACCAGGCTCTTTGATCCTGCAGTATGCAATTTCCCCAGGCTGGAGACCCTGGTGACCGAGGCTACCTACGGCGGGACAAACAGCAACCAGCCATCCCGCAAAGAAGCGGAAATATCCCTCATGAACGTGGTCAAGGAGACCATCGGCAGAGGCGGCAAGGTCATCATTCCCGCCTTTTCAGTGGGTCGCAGCCAGGAGGTGATGGTCGTCCTGGAGGAGGCCATCCGAAAGAAGGTCATCGATGAGGTGCCGGTCTGCCTGGATGGGATGATCTACGAAGCAACCGCCATTCATACTACGTATCCCGAGTACCTCAATAATGATCTCAGGGATCTGATATTCCACAAGGGCATCAATCCATTCCTGGCCCAGTGCTTTGTGAAGGTGGAGACGCCCAAGCAGAGGACAGAGATAATTGAGGGGTCGCCCTGCGTGATACTGGCCACAAGCGGCATGCTCAACGGCGGACCGGTCCTGGAGTATCTCAAGCGTCTGGGACCTGATGAGAGGAACACCCTGGTGATTGTGGGATACCAGGCGGAGGGAACTTTAGGCCGGCGCATTCAGAAGGGATGGAAGGAATTGCCGCTATCTGCTGAAGGCAAGACCCAGACAGTGAAGATCAATCTTGAGGTTACCACGGTAGACGGCTTCTCAGGCCACTCCGATCGCCAGCAGCTCATGGAGTACATGCGTCGCGTTTACCCCAAACCGGGAAGGGTCCTCACCAACCACGGCGAAGAGAGCAACTGCCTGGATCTGGCCAGTTCTGTCTACAAGAGGTATAGAATACCTACCATGGCCCCCATGAATCTGGAGACCGTAAGGCTGATTTGAAGAGCCCTTTCTTCAAAAGCTTTATCAAATTTGAGGGATAAAACTAATGTGAGGTTCTTTGTGACTGGAAAGAGAACTCGGATCATCAATGATCCATCAGATCTGGTCCCTTTGTTGCAGGCCTTCGGCTCCGATGTCCACAAGAAGATCTTTGACGAATTGAGCCGAGAATGGCGTACTGAGCGTGAGCTGATGGGCCTTATCGGCGACGAAGCAAGCGTTCACAGAAGCGTGGCATTGCTGCGAAAGAGCGGCCTGATCGAGACCAAGTGGAGGGTGCCTGAGCCGGGCGCTAGTCCCGAGAAGGAATATCATTCAACATACTCTCGAGTGCAGGCCAATTTCGGTGCCACAATGGAAGATCTCAGTGAGCTGATAAGCCTCACCTTCATGTCAGACGAGGAGCTGCGCACTGTGATAGAAAAACTGCAGAAGATGGTCAATGGCGGCAATAACAGTCTATCCAATCTTTCCCGGGAGCTGGGACTCAGCCAGATCTTTATTCGTGGAGTGGCCAAGAGAGCGGAAGGATTGGCTGTGAGAGGACAGCGTATTGAGCCTTACGTTGAGGATTTCTGATGGCTAATGTCCTGCAAAGCAAGCGGGAAAGCTCTCGTTTTCAGATTCTGGTGGAGATCGCTGCCCATCAGCCCAACCTCCGGCAGAAAGAGGTAGCAGAGAGCATGGGTGTAACTCCCCAGGCCATATCCGAATACATCAAAGAGCTGGTGGCGGACGGACTGGTGACCACCGATGGCCGGATGCGCTACCGGATCACCAAAGAGGGTGTGGAGTGGCTGCTGGAGAACGCTGCCGAGCTGAAGCGCTATGCTAGAGTGGTGATGGAAGAGATCATCAGCCATGTCTCTGTCTGGGCCGCTATCGCAGAGGCTGATCTGACGGAAGGGGACAGGGTATCCCTGGAGATGCGCGGCGGC
>JAQVZT010000376.1 GCA_028708055.1 Methanothrix sp. | reverse complement strand
GACAGCAAGCCCTACCGGAAGAGCGCCATGCGCGTCTGGGGGGCGGAATGCTTTGCCAGCCCATCCGATAAGACTGAATTCGGCAGAAAGATCCTGGCAGCGATGCCGGACACTCCCGGATCGTTGGGAATCGCCATATCCGAAGCGGTTGAAGACGCTGCCACCCACAGCGATACCAATTACGCCCTCGGCTCAGTGCTCAACCACGTTCTGATACATCAATCAATTGAAGGCTTGGAGCTAAAGAAGCAGTTTGACATGGCGGACGACTATCCGGACATCATGTATGGCTGCTGCGGCGGAGGAAGCAACTTCCCGGGCATGGTCTTCCCATTCATCCCGGATAAGATGAAGGACAAGAAGGATCTGCGCATGGTGGCCTGCGAGCCTTCTGCCTGCCCGTCTCTGACCAAGGGCCTTTATGCCTACGATTTCGGAGACACGGCAGGAATGGCCCCGGTGATAAAGATGTACACCCTTGGGCACGACTTCATACCTCCCGGCATCCATGCCGGAGGGCTGCGCTATCATGGAGACGCCCCATTACTCTGCAATCTGGTGCACGATGGTCTGATTGAGGCCACTGCTTTGCAGCAGAATGAGGTCTTCGAGGCGGCAACGCTCTTTGCCCGATCGGAAGGCATAATTCCCGCACCGGAGGCATCGCATGCCATCAAGCCGGCAATAGATGAGGCACTAAGATGCAAGAAGACTGGAGAAGAAAAGACTATATTCATCTCCTTGACCGGGCACGGTCACTTCGACCTGGCCGCCTATGATGCCTATAATGACGGATTGCTGGCAGACTATGAGTACCCTGCAGATCTGGTCAAGCAATCGCTGGCCAAATTGCCAAAGGTTTGATGGCAAAGAGATCAGGGAAGATTGGATTTGTCATAAACCCCATTGCCGGAATGGGGGGATCGGTCGGCCTGAAGGGAACTGATGGCCTGGCAGACGATGCAGCAGCCAGGGGAGCAAAGCCGCTGGCTGCTACACGGGCACGCCTCTGCCTGCAATTGATATTCGCAAAAGCGAAGGGCCTGCATTTTTATGCCGCCAGCGGCGAAATGGGTGAATGCGAGCTAGAGCAGAGCGGCCTATCATTTGAGGTAGTCCACAAAGCAGGGGAAATATCCAGCTCCCAGGACACAAAACAGGCTTGCCAGCAATTTTTGGAGCATCATGTCGATTTGATTCTTTTCTGCGGGGGAGACGGAACAGCAAGGGATATTGCCGGTGTTGTGGGGATGCTGCCCATGCTCGGAATTCCAGCGGGTGTTAAAATGCATTCCGGTGTTTTTGCAATCAGCCCTCAGGCTGCAGCAGAACTGGCTATTGGCTATATGAGAAGCGAGCTTGAGGCAAGAGAGACAGAGATCGTGGATGTGGATGAGGAACTCTATCGAGCGGGAGAGCTGCAGACCAGGCTTTATGCTGTTGCACGCACGCCTTACCGGCCAGCTCTGGTGCAGGAGCGAAAAAGGATCTACAGCTCAAAAAACGAGCATGAATTCAAGGATCAGATAGCCCTCTTCGCCACAGAATTCATGAGGGACGGTTCGGCCTATATTTTGGGAGCGGGAACAACCACTGCCAGAATAGCCGAAAGACTTGGCCTCGAAAAGACTCTGCTCGGAGTGGATGTCATAAAAAATGGAAAGATGTTTATCAAGGATGCCTCCGAGAAGGATCTACTGGCCATGCTGGAAGGTGAGAAATCGGTTAAGATCATCCTCAGTCCAATTGGCGCTCAGGGATTCATTCTGGGGCGAGGCAGCCAGCAGATCAGTTCCGCGGTCATCAATCGCATCGGACAAGAAGATCTGATAATAGTATCCACGCCCCATAAGCTGGCAGAACTGCCGCGATTGCTGGTGGACACAGGCGATATGCAAACCGACGCATCTCTAGCGGGAAGGAGATTGGTGGTCACTGGCTATCGCATGGCCCAGAGAAAGGAAACCGCTGCGGCATCAATGCTGAAAATTTAGTCCTGCCGATACTGTGGGATTATATCAGATACAAAAAGAAAGGCAAAGATGAATATAGGAGAGCTGCCGGATTGCCATTCATGAATGCTCTATCGCTAATTTCTATTATTTTGCTGCTCCAGGCAGGATTTTTCGATATGCAGGGCACTATCACAGATGTGATCTCTCCATCCTGCCTTTTGATCGGAAACGATAGGGTAAACCTCGCTGATGTGGATGCTTCAGGGCTGACTGCCAGACAATATGCCTATCTGATGGATGATTTAAGGAGCAGCCTTAAGGGAAGGGATGTATTGATTAAAGGCGGATATATCTATTTCGACCTGATCGGAAGCTACAATTCGCAGAGCATCAATGAAATGACCCAGAAGGAAATATCAGACTTGAAGGAAATGTGCCTTTTTACCTATGATACAGATTGCAGAGAATAATATGATAATAATGTTCAGACAAATATATTCAATGTATCTTTAATTTTAATTTATTGTGTATAATATTGCCATGCTCTCAGGATATACTTTCCATAGAGAATCCAGATGAGAACAAATATCCCAAAAATAATATAAAGGTTGGTGATATACACCAACCACTGAAGAAGACGCATCTTCTTCTCAGGCGTTCCAAACCAGTCTTCCGTTTTTCGCTCAAACCAGTTGGACATAGCCATACGATCAAGCTGAAGCTTTTGCAGCCGCTGCAAGTTCTGCCTGCTTCTTGGCTTCATCTGCTGCGGCTTTCCTCTCGGATTTGCCCTTGAGCATCTTCATCTTGACCAGATTGTCCCTTTCCATCTCCTCCAAGGCCATGCTGATGAACTTGATAGTATCCTTGACATCAGGAATCACCTTGAACTCCAGAGCATTGACACGCCTCTTAGTGCTGTCGATATCCTCGACGAGCCTTATCATGGCGGTCTCTACCTCTGCTGCCAGGATGATCTTGTCAAGCAGCTTCTCATAGGCATCAGCTGCCTCATCAATGGCTGCGCTGGTCCCGATGATGCCGTAGCCTCGCTCGAACATCTTCTTCTGCACGGCTTCCGCCGCGATCTTGGGGACCACTACACCCATGATGTTTCTGGATTCGAGCTGGATGGCGGGCTCTTTCTGAAGGGAATAGGC
>JAQVZT010000375.1 GCA_028708055.1 Methanothrix sp. | reverse complement strand
GTGACTGTGATCGTGATATCTTGCATAGCCATCTCCTTCGGATTATCCTCTCTCATTTGCTTTTCAAATATTTGCTGTTCAATATCCTTTAGTTTTAATTATTGTTGCTTGATTGCGGGCTTCTCGGTCCATTCAGCTCGCAATAGTCTTTGGGCTCCAGATGCACCACCACATCCCTGACCCTGGGAATCCCCCTCTTGATCATGCTCTCCACATCTTCGCTCACTTGATGGGCGGCGTCAATTGATAACAACGAATCCACACCGATATGCAGATCGACAAATATCTCCCCGGTCGTGCCACGGGTTCGAACGCTGTGGCAGGTGCAAACCCCATCGACCGACTCTGCGAGATCTATGATCTGTCTCTCGTCCAGCAGAGCTTTGTCGAGCAATACCTGGGAGCTGTCTCTCACGATCTCAATTCCTGTCATCAGGATCAATCCGCAGATCAGCAGGGCAATAACCGGGTCGGCCTGGGGATAGCCCATCTCGACTGCGAGAAGGCCCAGGATGACGCCGAAGGAGGCCAGTATATCGCTTCGGGTGTGCATGGAGTCCGCCACCAGGATGCTGCTCCTGAGCCTCTTTCCCAGGATGTACTCATAAGCCGAGACGCCGATATTGATGAGCATGGTTATGCCCATAACCGCAAAAGACATTTCGGTTATCTGGGGGGTGGACTGGCTTTGCAGGCGTTCTGCGGCAGCTATGGCCAGCTCAATGGCACTGATAAATAGCAGCATGGCGATTCCCAGGGAGGCGAAGGTCTCGAACTTGGCATGGCCGTAGGGATATTCCTTATCTGCCGGACGGGAGGCGAGGGAGATGCCCACCAGGCCGATGATGTTGGAGGTTCCGTCGAAGAGGGAGTGTACGCCGTCCGCGCTCATGGATAGCGAGCCGGTGAGAAGGCCGTAGCCCCCCTTTGCAAGGGCGGTGGCTATGTTGATCACGAAGATTATTATGAGGATGCGTCGAACCGTCTCATAGTAAGCCATAGGCCATCAAGGTAGTTTTGTAGGGATGCGATAAATAATTTTTTGATTCAGACGATCCTGATCACCGCTGTCAGACCCTGGCCCAGCAGATCCTTCAGAGCCAGAGATCTCCGGTTGCCTTCCCTGTCGACGATGATCATATTCTGCAGATGCCACTCTTCCGTCTCGTTTCCAGGGGGGAGCAATATCTGTGCAGTGTAAATGCCATCTTTGCCATCCCCTGAGGTGAGGTTCTGGGTGGAGAAGAGCGCAGTAGCCTGCTCACCAGCGGGGCCGGAGAACTCTGCCCTCGCCGCCCAGATGCCCTGGTCGTCGATGAGGTGGGCGGTGAGGTTCACGGTCTGTGGCAGTGCAGCGGAGATCTCCTGAGGCTCCAGGGTGAGGCCGGCCAGGCCCGGCGGCTGGTCATCAGCCAGCGGGCCCACTGCCCCGCTTTGGGGCGGAGCCAGGGGATCGGTCGGCGCATCGGGGGATGAGAAGCATTCGCTGCTGCTGCCAATCTTTACTGTCTTCTCAATGGAAAAGGAGCCAACCAGGTCCTCGACGCTCTTTCCGTATCCGCAGGCAGGGGATGCTAGGGCGAGCAGGAGGAGAAGGGCAGCAATCAGGTATCGGGAATGCAATACTTCGTTCACCTCTTTTGCAGTTGGTGGGAGGCGAACAAATATCTTTTGCTGCATGTCCGTTTGCGTTCGAATTGTATTGCATCCAAAGATCAAAAGCCTAATACGCTTGAAACGCGAAAATGAACGTCTGTGATCCAATCCGGTGACCAGTTCATCGCCGGCCGCTCTGGGGGGGTGGTCGGTGCCGTCGTCCCCTGGCGAGGAGCTTTTGCGGGCGTCGCCCCGGCGCACATCTTTCACGCCGCAGGAACACACAATCTGCGCGTGGGCGGGCTGGCCTGCAAGGTAGCATACATACCCAGCGATGCCGATCTGGCCTCCTTTCCCATCCTGGGAGCCTGCCGGCAGACGCTTCTTGCCAGGCCGAAGCTTGGCGAAGCGGAGCTGATAAACTCTCAGCACAGAATGAAATGCCGCATATCCGATACATCCTGGTCGATTGCCTATGTTGTGCTGCCTTTGGGCAATCTTCCCGGACCGGGAGACCGCGGCAGCCCTCTGGTGCAGGATGGTCATGTAGTCGGTCTTCTGCTCTCTCTGAACATGCACACCTGCAAGGGGATCGCTATCTCGGCGGAGATGATAATGCGAGAGACCACTGTTTGATTATCTTTCCTCAGAGGGCCAGGCAGCATCATGATATATGCGGATCAAGACCCGAGAAGGCTGAAAGGGGCTGCTGGTTGATATCCAGAATATGATTTTCGGGAAGGACTTCAGCCAATCCGATGGATGAGGCTGTTTAATCATAGGATTGACCATCTTCCAGAACCTGAATTGTCACCGGTCTGCCTCAGGCAAAATGGTTTTGCTATTAGCCATCTGCAATCCTCTCCAGGACGACGGCCGTAATTAAAGGGCTAAAACAATTTAGGGATGCTACGATCATCGACAGCTCTATAAATAGTTGGCTATCTCATTCCAGCATTAGGTGGTGTGATCAATGATTTCCGCATCCTTCTGCTAGAATGGATAGCATATTTGTTGTGTATCCTCAGATGGGGATCATTTTGAACGTCTCCCATGTACCTATAGCGTTGCGGTTAGCTACAACAGCACCTCCGCCGCCGCCTTCTGCACATACATACTGGCCGTTGGCGGCCTGCAAAGCCACATTGCCGTTTCCTTGATCAATGAGTTTGAACGTCTCCCATGTACCTATAGCGTTGCGGTTAGCTACAACAGCACCTCCGCCGCCGCCTTCTGCACATACATACTGGCCGTTGGCGGCCTGCCATGCCACATTGCTGTTTCCTTGATCAATGAGTTTGAATGTCTCCCATGTACCTATAGCGTTGCGGTTAGCTACAACAGCACCTCCGCCGCCGCCTTCTGCACATACATACTGGCCGTTAGCTGCCTGCAATGCTACATTGCGGGTTCCTTGATCAATGAGTTTGAACGTCTCCCATGTACCTATAGCGTTGCGGTTAGCTACAACAGCACCTCCGCCGCCGCCTTCTGCACATACATACTGGCCGTTGGCGGCCT
>JAQVZT010000374.1 GCA_028708055.1 Methanothrix sp. | reverse complement strand
CTTAGAGAGAAACTCAAGGAGACAGGACAAAGTGTTCCCAATCAGCTCAATAAGCCAACGCAAAGACCGACTATGAGATGGGTCTTCGAGATCTTTATGGGCGTAATTCAGGCGATTGTTATCGAAAATGGAAAAATCATTAAAGTCAGCGTGAATCTGAGCGAATCGCAGAAGACAATACTATTGTTGTTGGGACGGGAATGCAAAAATTATTGCGGGATGATTTGAAACTGCGGAATGTGGGATGAAAGATGAATACGCTCCAATGAAACACCTTTTTCTAAAATTCGTAATGCCAGCAATCCTCAGCACGGCACCGCCACATAGATATTGTGCTTGTTGCTCACGATCTGCACCCGCACGCTGCCCTGCTCGACCGGACAGTCCATCACCGAGACCACCCGGTTCTTTGCCATGCCGAGTTGTTCGCCGCTCACCCAGCCAGGAGCCTTGATCTCGACCCACGTCTTCTCCTTCTTCTCAAAGACAGTGGGGATGGCGGGCCGCTTCTCAATGCCGAAGTCCTGGGGCCGCAGCCGCAGGGGAATGGAAAACTGCTTTTCCCATTCGGCAATGCTGCGGTTGTAAAACTGCCACCAGTTCTGGGCCTTGACCTTTCCAGGAGAGCGTCCCAGCCGGTAGTGCTCATACTTCTGAATTCCGAGCGGTGGCCACTTCTTTCCCGCGCCGATCTCCTGGGCGAAGCGGATCAGCTCAGGCATATCCTCGTCATTAACGCCAGGAACCAGAACGGGGGCAATCAAAAGATCGATGCTGCTCCCGGCGATGCGGGCTGCCGCTTGCTTGATCCTTTCGATATCAAAGCCGGGCATGCCCGCCAGGAAGGCCGCCTTTTCCGGCTGTAAGGAATGAATGGAGAGGTTGATTCTGTCCAGGCCTGCCTCGGCAAGGGCGGCGATCTTCTCATCCGAGAGAAGAGTGCCGTTGCTCTGCATGGATACCACGCCGACCTCTTTTATGGCCTTGAGATGTCGCACCAGGGGCACAATATCCGGATAGAGCATGGGCTCGCCTGGTGAATCGATGTGGCACTCCACACCTGGCCCCTTGAAGGGAGCGATCTCCTCCACCGCCTCCATCAGATAATCCAGCTCCACCTGGTAATCCATGACCCGCGAGCGGGAGTGCGGCCCGGCATCCACCGAGCAGAATGGGCAGCTGAGATTGCAGCCGCAGCTCGGCCTGATCTGCAGCAGGCTGCTGCCCCGGTCGACTACACCGAAGTATATGCACCCCACCAGGGGAATTTGCGACTCGCGGGTTATGTGAAAGAGAGACATAATGAAAGACCTTATGGATACCTGTGGATACCTTGTGATAGCATTAATTTCCCTCCAGGTTCTTAATCTCTTGCCGCCCGCAATCATGATCTCGATCCTATTCTCATCCAGATCTGGCTCTCTCTCCCCAGCAGCCAGCATTGCTGCTCCAGACGCTGGCTCTATCAGAGAATGGATTAAACAATTACATGATCGCGTTTTCATCTTCATTTTCAGAAGTTGCTCTCAGGCAAAATCACACGCAGATCAACCGAAAACAGCCAAGTGTCCAAGCCTGCCCGGCGCTGAGGGCGCAGACTGACCCGCGCGTTTCACCGCGCGCGGCGGCTCCACAGAAAACAGACTCAAGAAACAGCGAAAACAACGCCAAGAGCACACAGCCGACTAACCGCAAACAGCCAATTTATCCAAGCCTGCCCGGCGCCGAGGGCGCAGACTGAAACCGCGCGTTTCACCGCGCGCGGAGCTTCCCACCCAAAACAGTATCAAGAACCAGAAAAAAGAAACGCCAAGCTCACACAACCGATCAAATAAGAAACCGCAAAGTATCCAATCTTTTCTGGCCCTGAAACCCGCTCACACCCTGCGGCGCAGTTTTCCCACGCGACAAATTGCGGCAGAACAAGCGGAACGAAAAAAGATCTAATAGCCACGATTGTTTCATTTCCTTAACATTCTCATAATTTGTACATTTGTATCTCAATGTGTTGGATAGATGAATGCAGATGTCGATAGATCTAAATAAGATTGAGTATATTTTTATAGAGGGGAGAGATATGACCAATTTAGATCAGACGGATTCTGCAGCACCAGTTCGAATGGAATACCAAGGGATAGGGATACGATTTGTATCGTTAGTCATCGATAGCCTGATTATCAGTGCTATATTTGGAGCTTTGGCAACGGTCTTTGGAGTAGGAATGATGAGACACGGGTCATGGTCAGTCGGCCTGCTCTCATTCGCATTTTATATCGCCTATTACACATACCTGGAGGGGACAAAAGGCCAGACCATTGGTAAGATGATCACCAAAATAAAAGTCGTCAGGGAAGATGGCACGCCTATTGATATGGAACAGGCATTCAAGAGGAATATTCTTCGTGTTATTGATGGACTTTTCGCCTATCTGATCGGTGCAATCCTGATCTGGAGATCAGATAAGCAACAGAGGCTGGGGGATAGTGTAGCCAAGACGGTAGTCATAAAGGCTTGACCCTCCAAATATTTTTATTATCAGCTGCCGATATAAATTCGAACCACAGAAGGACGACACAGCTTAAGTGCCCCTAAAAGCCGCAGATACAACGCAGCCACGCCCGGCCATCTGTTTGCAGCAAAAGTACCCAAGCCTGCCCGGCGCTGAGGGCGCAGACCAACCCGCGCGTTTCACCGCGCGCGGCGTGTCCCACCCAAAACAGCATCAAGAAACTGCTAAAACTTGCGCTAAGCTCACGCACCGATCAACCAAAAACCACCAAGTGTCCAAGCCTGCCCAGCTCCTGGGGTGCAGACGAAAACGCTAACGACTGCTCAACCGCACGATGCAATCCGAAAAAAATAATGATCGAGAACGTCCAATCAGATCACCGCGCGAGCACTCCAATCTCGAGTATTCCTATCAGTACTCCTATCACGAGTGCTCCACTCGCAACTGCTCCACTCGCGGTTCCTCCGATCGTGATTCCGCCAATAGATCCCCGATAGCTTAATCCAACCTCACCTGGCGTTGCAGTACCTCACCTCATCCACATCCAGCATGAGGGGCGTTCCCGGCTCGAAGTTGGTGATCTTTCGCACCTTTCCGACGCCCACGAGCTGTAGCTGCGC
>JAQVZT010000373.1 GCA_028708055.1 Methanothrix sp. | reverse complement strand
CCTGAAGCGCCCGGATCAATGGATCGACCGCTCTTGCATCTTTGTAGCCGCGCAGTGCGAACGCTGCACCCGCCCGAACATCTCTGTCACTGTCATTTAAATCCCATATCAGAGATTCAAAAGTCCTGGCGCTGTAGGGCACGACGAGATTCTTATTCTCTGCCATCCCTTCGATGAGCTCGGCTGCTATCTCGTAAGCTCGCGGTGCATCGGTATTGCTTACGCCAACGGTTTTTGTTGAGCCGTTTACCGTAATGGAAATATCCTCGCAGGAGCCGTCCCTTACCTCAGGATTATAATAGCTATCATTCAGAGAATAAAAGCCGCTTTCTTTAAGCTCATGGAGAAGATCTTTCAATTCAGTCTCATTGAGTATGAAGGTCTTTCTGAACTCTTCCCGCTCGAACCTCTCTTCATCTTCAAAGAAGACAAGTTCGCCGCTTCCGCTCTCATAGAGGCCGGACCCATCACCGTCCATCCAGACATCAGTCCTGCCCCATTCTGCATGACAGGCCCCATGAGAATAATGGATAACTACCGGCATGCTCTCGCTGATGGACTGAGGTGAAGACTCTGTGCCAGCGCCGGTGCTTGCCGACAGGAGGACCAGTAAATAAGCCCAAATCAATAGTCTCATGTATCATCCTTGCCTGATGATTCAGGCATCTATCTTCATTTGCACTTTCACTTGGATATGCTTCGATTTTGCCTTCAGTTTCGCCTTCAGTTTCGCCTTCAGTTTCGATTTCAAATTCGCATTCTCGCAATCGCTGGCAAGCATATCATTGCGAATTGTCTGTCAGGTTTAGCCCAACCGCATATGGACCCATATTCGTGAGGTTGAGATGTGTGCCCAGGGCGACAGAGGGCCCGCTATCATCAGCGGCTTATTATTATCAGCGATGTAGCCGCAGAGCAATAAGGGAACAATCGCAATCAGCATCCGACTTGCCAGACAGACAGGTCATTCTCATTGAAGTCCGTTGCGACGCAATCATGATGATTATTATCTCAGAATAGGATTTAAAACTTGCCTTGGCAATTTGCGATGACCGGAACTATAACAGAAATATGGATCGGACTGTCAATGGTCGATGTGTATTGAGATTTGCAGAGAAGAAGTATTAAATATTGCTTTAAAAAATACCATTATTATGATCAAGTAAGATTGAAACTACAATATCTTGTAATGAGGAAACTGGAAGATAATCCCAGGTGAAAAAATGGGTGTGATATCATAGGAATGCATTCAATAGAGGTCCATAACTTAACAAAAAAATTCTCATTACATCGAGGTCTATTCGATTTCGTCGCCGATCCCCTCAACAAAGATGAGATAACATCCCTGGAAATGATCAATTTGCAGGTGCGAGAGGGTGAGGTATTCGGATTGCTCGGGCCGAATGGCGCCGGCAAGACGACACTGATAAAGATACTATGCACCCTGAGCTTTCCGAGCACTGGGGCGGCAATGGTGAATGGATATGATGTATTAAAGGAGAGCCGGAGGGTCAGAGAATCCATTGGCTATGTGACCACGGATGAGAGAAGCTTCTACTGGAGGCTAACCGGAAGGCAGAATTTGGAATTTTTTGCCAACCTTCACAATTACTACTCCAAGAAGGCCCAGAATAGAGTATCCGAGCTGCTGAGCATTGTCAACCTGGAGAAGAGAGCTGACGATCCTTTTCTGAGCTATTCTGCCGGGATGAAGCAGCGTCTGGCCATAGCAAGAGGACTGATAAACGACCCTAAAGTCCTTTTCATGGATGAGCCGACAAGGAGCCTGGACCCAAGAGCCGCTCAGGACGCCAGGGACTTCATCCACGATTACATCGTCAGTGAACAGGAAAAGACCATATTCCTCTCTACCCATAATCTGAACGAAGCCGAACAGCTCTGCAATAGAATCGCTATCCTTGATGAAGGAAAGATCAAGGTTTCCGGGACGCCTCAGGAGCTGAAAAGCAGCCTTGGCGACAATTCAACATTGGGCGACGTTTTTGCATTCTACTCAGGCAAGAAGCTGGAAGAAGAAAGACCGCCGAAATCGTCTTTCATGAAGGAGATGCGCTTTAGGCATAGAGGCGGAATGGGCATGGGGAGGTGATAAGCGTGATCTTGAGACTGGCGTTCGCATTTATCAGGCGCAGCTACATGCTTCAGATGAGCTACAAACTGGAGTCCATCTTGAGGATGTTCTTCATGCTGTTTAACATTCTGACCTATTACTTCGTTGCCAAGCTCGTGGGAACCGCAGGCGCCAAGTATCTTGAGCCATACGGAGGAGACTATTTCTCTTTTGTCCTGATAGGCATAGCTTTTTCCACCTACCTGATGGTCTCGCTGCGGGGCTTTTCTGAGACCATAAGAGACGAGCAGATGATGGGAACCTTAGAAGCCATGCTCGTAACCCCCACTGATACGGCCACGGTTATAGCCTTTTCATCATTGTGGAGCTTCATATTTGCCTCTATTCGAGTCGTCCTGTATCTTCTGGTTGGCATTTTTCTGGGCGTGAATTTGAATAATGCCAACTTGCTGGGAGCATTGATCATCCTCTTTTTAACGGTATTGAGCTTCAGCAGCCTAGGCATGCTGGCTGCAAGCTTCATTATGATCTTTAAAAGAGGAGACCCGATCAATATGATGTTCATGAGCACATCAGAGCTCTTCGGTGGCGTATTCTTCCCAATAGAGGTATTGCCCTGGTGGCTGCAGAGCATCTCCCATCTCTTTCCCATGACCTATTCTCTGAGCGGAATGAGACACGCGCTCCTGCAGGGCTATTCGCTGCATGATTTGCTCCCTGAGATTTCCACTTTGATAATCTTCTGCATGATTTTAATCCCCTTGAGTTTGATCATCATCAGATTCGCAGTAAAGAGGGTGAAGGAAGAGGGAACGCTGGTTCAGTATTGAGCGAGCTTAGAGCGGTCTGTAGCGAATTCAAAGCTAAATTGCTGCGGAACTGTAGCGAACTAATTGCGAGCTTACAGCAAACCAGCATCAAACAGGCCTGCCTTTTTTTTGGGAGGCTCGAATCGCTCTCCTTAACCTTATTCCTGCGCCAGGATTTATATCTGGGCCTGGACTTCCATTTGCTGCAGGATGTCTTCCCACGTCAGGG
>JAQVZT010000372.1 GCA_028708055.1 Methanothrix sp. | reverse complement strand
AATCTGGCAGCTCCTTCTTGAACCAGAGCAGTCCTATGACTCCACCGATGCCTCTCTTCTCTTCGAGAACGCTGGAGAGCCTCTTGCCGGCATAGAGCACCTCTTCTGCGCTGTCATCGGATATGGTGCAGATGAATGTGGTCGGTTTTCTGATGTCGCCTGATGCCAGCGCTTTGCTGTAGTCCGCCGGGATCTTGGGCACCTCTGGCTCAACGAGGGGCACAACCTTTCCCTGGGCGAGCAGCATATCGTAGACCTTCCGGACAGTATCTCCGTAGCCGTCAAATGATTTTGGCACAAAGGCCCCTGAATCCCTGAAGGCGTCATTTTTGGCCTGAGCGGTCTCCTTTTGGGTGTCCGCCTTCGCTCCGGCATGGCCGAATTGAACGCTGGCAGGAAGAACGGGCGAACAGGTCCCTGTGACCCAGGCGACGAGCGGCTTTTTGATCCTGCCGTCTTTCAGAGCGGTGATGATCCTGTACTCATCCTCACCGCCCAGCTCACCCAGGCAGGCTATCATCTTGATGGCAGGGTTTTGCTCATAGCGGAGGATATGGTCGAGCATGGTCGATCCAGGATACCGGTCCCCGCCAATGGCCACGCCTTCGTAAATTCCGTCTGAGTTTCTGGAGATAATGTTGAAGGCCTCGTTGAGCATGCCTCCCGACTTGGAGACAAAGCCCACGCATCCCGGCCGGTAGAGCTTGGAGGCGATGATGTTCTCAATGGTTCCCGCAGTATTGCCTATGCGAAAAGCTCCTGCGGTCATGCCGCCAACTGTCGCCGGACCGATGACCATCTTGCCCTGCTTTCTGGCGGTGAGGCTCATGATGCGCGACTGCCGCTCTGGGACGCCTTCGGCAATGACTGCCACAATGCGAATGCTGTCCTCGGCCAGTGCTTCCATAGTTGTATCAAAAGCGGAACGGTGCGAGGCGAAATTGACCATCACATCCGCTTCCGGATAGGCTCTGGCAGCCAGAGGGATGCTCTTATACATGGGCAGGAGGATCTCTTTGGTTCCCCAAAATGCCTTGTGGATGCCGGCTCGGTTAGGATTGATGATCGCTGAGATGCTGGGCTCAGATCGATTGCAGATGAAATCAAAATCCAGCATGCGTTGAATGGCATTGGTCTGGTAACCGTAGACGAAGGCTTTTGTGTTCTTGTCAAACAGAACGTAACTCTCTTTCGAAGTTTGGCTCATTGCAATGCACCGCCCAAGGCCAGGGGAACGATTCTCGTCATATGCGTTTCAGGGCCATAAACCTCAATGGGCACACCAAGCTTCTTTCCTAAGCTGCGCATGAGCTTCAGTCCCTGCTCATAGTTGGGGCCGCCTCGTCTCACATAGATCTTGACGCCCGCGTCCTGGAGCTTTTGCTGGTATTCCTCCAGTGCCATGACCACTCCTTTGAAGGTCTTGGCAACATCAGTAAAGTTGGCTATAGCGCCTCCGATGAGCAGCATCTTTCCATCAGGGTCTTTGTGGCGTGTCATCAGATCCAGTATGGTCTTGGTGTAGTAGTAGGTCTCCTCGGTATTGGGGTCGCCGCTGTATTCCCCGTAATTGGCCATCTGCGTGGCATGACCCAGATCGCAGATAGTATCGGCATAGATGACGCTCGCGCCTCCTCCGGCTACCATCGTCCAGACTCTGCCTTCCGGATTCAAAATAGTCAGCTTCAAAGATGCGCCTGTCTTGGAATCAAGCTCTTTGATGAACAATTCTTCTTTGGACAGAGTTCTGCCGAATGGCTCCGGGAATGAGAGGCTGAGCCATTTTTTCCTCTGCCAGTACTCTTCTGCATCATCGAGCTTGGCCACCATATCCAGGGGCACAATGGAGCCATTCTGGAAGGTAAAGGGATTGATCTCCAGGTAGGAAAAGCCGGTATCGGCATAAAAGCGCCACAGAGCCTTGATGAATTTTTCTATTGCAGCTCTCTTTTCTCCAAGGCTTTCCGGCAACCCGGACATTATGTCAACGCCCTCGATTCCGTCCAGCAGATCTACATGAAAACGAATGACACTGTTCCAGTTCTCTTCGACATAGACGCCGCCTTTCATGGAGAAGAAGATGTTGTCGCCATCACTTTCCGAACTGATGGCCGCATAGAGTTCCTCCTCGTGGGGGATGAAAGGCTCGATTAAGAAATGAGATAGCCTTCCGGTTATGCTGCCTATAGTGACTGATAAGCCCATGTTCTCCTGAAGGTATTTCTTCGCCTTGTCCCAGTCTGCATCCAGAAGAACCAGCCCGTGCTTGCCCCTCTTGCCAAAGAGCTGATCAGGCTTGACGACCAGCCTGCTAGTCTTTAGCCAGGGATGAGCAGTTGCCAGCTGCTCCAGATCGGTCTCCGGTCCTACAAGGGCGATATCGCCTTTATAGGAGAATTCGCTGAGGTACTGGGGAAGGAATCCGGCCAGCAAACGCTTTGCATCGTATTCCCTAATGCCTCTCTGTGCCATGTCCAAAACCACCTTCGCCGCCTCAATGTTTTTCTTATTTACAAACCTTTCTAAAGGAAAAAGCTCAAATGTCTCGGGAATGGCGAAATACTCCCGGGAGGCCGGCATATTATGAAGTGTCCTGTTTGCGGTAACGATTGCATTCAGCCTGCAAGTGAGGTTTTAGCAGGAATCGAGCAGAGATATTCTGCCTGTTCAGCCTGCGCGCCAGAGCCCAATCTAGACAAGGCTAAAGGCGCGAAGAGTCTTCCGGAAAGGGTAAAGCGGTGCCCCTCTTGCGGCAAAGCGACTCTTGATGCCGTAATGCTTGATGCCCTGCGCCTGCTACAGGAGTATGGCCTGCGCGACGAGAATGATGCTCTGCGCTCCGTCGGCTCGCCGCTCATTGAGGTGGGATATCCTCTGGCCTATTCTCCCCGGCTTGGTCCCAGGAGCCTGATACTATTTGGAAGCGGCTACAGCAAAGAAGCGGCAGAGGCGATGGTAGAGCGAATACCGGAGATAAAGGGAGTGATTTTGAGCCGGGGCGTCGCTGGCGTAGTGGATACGGAATCGAGACCGCAGGAAAACCTGCTTCTGGCAGGCTGCGATATGCGCGCTGATATCTCCCAGAGCCTGTTTGGAGAAGCGGTTGTCTACAAGAGCCAGTCGCGAATTC
>JAQVZT010000371.1 GCA_028708055.1 Methanothrix sp. | reverse complement strand
TATAGTACTTGGACTTTTCCCGGACCAAAACGCTATTATCATATAATGAAATGCAAAGGTGGGATGGCCAAGAAAGAAAAGAAGGCGGGCAATAAGGAAGACCAACGGCTGGCGACTGCCCAGGATAAGCCCGGCGATAAGCCGGCCAAACAGCCGCCAAAGGTCGCGCCCAAGAGCGCAGCCGAACGCAGAAAGGACCGCATTGATGGAATCGTCAAGACCGTTTATCCTTCTATTTTGGGAACCCTGGCGGGATTTGCCTGCTATTATGAGGGCGACGCAATCTCACCCTATCCCTGGCATTTCGTAATGATGTCCGTATTGCTGCTCACCTATCTTATCCAACGATACACCTACAGATACATGAATATCGATGCGGAGAGCTTCAAGACCAAGGACTGGTTCTATGTGGAGTTCATGGTAGTCGACCTCTGGCTGGTTACCTGGACGCTTCTTCTCAACTGAGGATACTCCCATGAGGATTGCTATCATCAATCGCGATCGTTGCCAGCCCCGCAAGTGCTCTAAAGAGTGCGAGTACTTCTGCCCGCCGGTGCGCACGGGCGACGAGACCATCGTCTTTGTGGAGAATAAGCCTCTCATCACCGAGAACCTCTGCGTGGGCTGCGGCATCTGTGTGCGCAAATGCCCGTTCGGGGCGATCACCATCACTAATCTGCCAGAAGAGATGGAGGACCCGGTACACAGGTACGGCCAGAACGGCTTTGCCCTTTACGGTCTTCCAGTACCTGTCGATGGCAGGGTAACAGGCCTTCTGGGCCCCAACGGCATAGGAAAGAGCACTGCCGTATCCATACTTTCCGGCATCCTGCGTCCCAATTTGGGAAAGAATGCGTCCTGGGACGATGTCTTCGCCCGCTTTGCAGGAAGCGTCCTGGGCGACTATCTGAAAAAGGTAGCAGATAAGGGTGTCAAGACCTCTTACAAGCCTCAGTATGTGGACCGCATCCCCAAGAGCTATTCCGGGCCGGTCCGCGGTCTGCTGGAAAAGACGGACGAAAGGGGAGTTCTCGCCGATCTGGTAGTGAGCCTCTCCATCGACAAGCTCATGGACAGAGACATCTCCAGCCTCTCCGGCGGGGAGCTGCAGCGCGTGGCCATCGCGGCTACAACCGCTCGCGACGCAAATTTCTATTTCTTTGATGAGATCAGCCCCTATCTGGACATCTACCAGCGAATCAATGTGGCCCGCATCCTGCAGGACCTGGCCAAAGATAAAGCGGTCATGGTGGTAGAGCACGACCTGGCTCTACTGGATCTGCTGGCGGAGAACATCCATCTCATCTACGGCGTGCCTGGAGCTTACGGCGTCATAACCCGGCCCAAAGGGGTAAGGGTAGGAATCAACCAGTACCTGCGCGGCAACCTTCCGGAGGAGAATGTTCGCTTCAGGGATACGTCCATCCGGTTTGAGGTTCATGCTCCCAGAATCGATAAGGAGATCCCCACGCTCATCGCTTACGAGTCCTTTGATGTGCAGTATTCCTCCTTCCGGCTGCAGGCCGAGCCAGGCATCATCCGCCGCGGCGAGGTGGTGGGCATCCTCGGTCCGAACGGCATCGGTAAGAGTACTTATATCAAGGTCCTGGCGGGAGTGGAAAAGCCGACATCAGGTGGCTTTGAGAGCAGGCTTAAGGTGTCTTACAAGCCCCAGTATCTGAAAGCCGATTCCGATGTGACCGTGCAGGGCCTTCTGCGCAGCGCAACGGTTGATTTTGATTCCAGCTTCTATCAGGCCGAGATTTTGAAGCCCATGGGCCTGGAGCCGCTCATGGATCAGGCTTTGACGGAGCTATCCGGCGGGGAGCTGCAGCGCGTGGCCATCACCGCCTGCCTGAGCCGGTCCGCAGATCTCTATTTGCTCGATGAGCCTTCTGCCCATCTGGATGTCGAGCAGAGGATGCTGGCGGCCAAGGTCATGAGGCGCTTTGCCGAGTCCTCGGAGAAGACTGTCCTGGTTGTGGATCACGATATCTACCTCATCGATCTGCTCGCCGAGAGGCTTATGGTCTTCGAGGGAACGCCAGGCGTGCTGGGCATTGCCCATACCCCTCTGGAGATGCGCGAGGGGATGAACTCCTTCCTTAAAGCCATAAACATCACCTTCCGGCGCGATGAGGAGACAAAGCGGCCCCGCGTCAACAAGCCTGAGTCGAGGCTGGACAGAACCCAAAAGGACCTGGGCGAGTACTATTACCCGGTCGAAGAAGCCTGAAGCCTTCAGACGCGAAGAAAGACGAAACCGATAACTTTTTTGCCCTGCCCGGCCAGCAGAATTATGAGGAATAGAAAATGGCTGACGAGGACCTGGGAGCACTGGAGCGCTATGTCCCCTTCTGTCCCAAATGCGGCAACGAGTGCGAGCAAAAGGAGCTTCGGCGGGCATTGGATGCAGATAGCTGGAAGAAGATTGTAATTGAGACCATCTACTACTGCAAGAGATGTGACAACTACTGGAGCGACGGCCTGATCGAAAAGGGCTACAAATAAGCAGTTGCAGGCAGCTGCAAGGGGCTTCAAGCAATTGCAGGCAGTTTGCCCGGATAGCGCCCTCGAATCGCGATCGCATTTGCCCCGAGTCTCTCGGCTATAAGCTTTCTAAGAAATATGATCTATCTCTATTACAGCGAAAAGTTCCAGGACTACAACTTCGGCCCGGAGCATCCCTTCAATCCCGCTCGATTGATGCTTGCCTACAAGCTCATGGAAGAAGAGGGCATGATAGACGGCTCCACCTGCAAGTTTGAGCCGCAGCCCGCTGAGCAAGCGGATTTAGAGCGGGTGCACACCCCGGAGTATATAGCCGCCGTGAAGGAGGAGGAGACTGATTTGGCCTTTGGCCTCGGCAGCGATGATACTCCCGTCTTTCCAGGCATCTACGCTGCTTCCCGGCTTCTGGCGGGCAGCAGCATCGATGCAGCGCGGCGCATGACGACCGAGGACTGTAGCGCCTTTAACATCGGCGGGGGCCTGCATCATGCATTGCCCACCCGTGCTTCTGGCTTTTGCGTCTTTGACGATCCGGCTCTGGCGATCTCCGTTTTGAGGGAAAGCTTTGAGCGGGTTCTCTACATAGACATCGACGGCCATCATGGAGATGGAGTGCAGCA
>JAQVZT010000044.1 GCA_028708055.1 Methanothrix sp. | reverse complement strand
AGGGCATGGGGATATCCCAGGCATTCGGCTGAGCAGGAGTAGGCGGCCAGCTTTCCCAGGACTGATGCCATCTCGCCCTGAAGGAAAGATGGAGCATCGACCCGGAAGGCGTGTAGAGACTGCTCGCAGAAGCGCACGATGTAGGTCTGGCCGTTCCACTTTCCCTGGCCGGCATCCACCTTCTTGTCCTTGAGGCTGAGATACCAGGCTGCTCCCGGCAGGAGCTGGCTTCCTGCCACTGCCGTATGCTGCACAAATGGCAGGCTGATCTCCTCGCCCCAGAAGAGGGAACTGGACTTGGCCACCGCCAGGAGTGCGACCCCTTTCTCCTCCGCCCGGGAGAAGATGGTGGCAAGAACGCCTCTGAGCAGCTCAAAGACCTCGAAGCTGCCGTCATAGAGAATGATGTCCCCGGGCCGGGCCCCGGCCAGGGCATCGTTTATGGCTACATACTCCTGTAGCTCCCGGTAGTAGCTGGAGAGCCTGTCCAGATCCGATTCCTTGAAGTTCACCCCTCTCAGGTCGAAGAATTCCTGCAGGTAGGGATCGAAAAGATTACTGCACTGCCTGGGATCGGCGAGCAGCAGATCATCAAAGGTGATGACCGTCCGCCTCCAGGCGGCTCCTTTGTAGACGGCATAGCCTGCCCGGATCAGATTCACCCTGGCAGTCGACCAGCCGCAGATGGAGACATTGGAGCCGTCCACCGCGAAGATCTCCCCCTCGAATTCGCGGGGCTCTATCGGCAAAAAATCGCTGCTCTGCACACCGGTCTCGGCGAGATATCTGTCGAGGCCCTCAAGAGCGACATGATCGCTGATCATTTCTGCTATCAGGGAGAGGCGGCTATCATCTTCCATCAATTTATTGACAGAACTGGCAAGGTATATACGGATTGCTCCTGATGCGGATGCAAAGAAGTGTCAGGAAAAAGTTGGATTTGCCATATCACGATGAACATGCAATCTCGCTGTTCCTCTTCGCCCGATCCTCGGTCATCACCCGGAAGATCCCGGTGACTACAGCAATCATCGCCGGAGCAAGGAAGAAGCCGGAGACTCCGGCGACCAGCCCGCCGCCCAGGAAGGCGAGCAGAACCAGAAGTGGATGCAGCTTTGACTGGGTGTAGACGATGTAAGGGCGGATGACCAGCTCAGCGATGTGAACCAGAATCGAGGCGGCCAGGAAGAAGAGAGCGGCGTCCAATGGCCCGATCTCGATATACCTGCCGATAGCCGTGGGGATGAATACCAGCCAGGTGAGAAAAGGCACCATTCCTGCCAGAAATACTATGCTCGCCATGGCGAAGGGCCTGGGAACATCAAAGACGTAAAAGATGGCAACCGAAGTAATGCCACCCACTATCGCAGTGTAGATGCTGCCCATGTAGATGCCGCAAAGGATGCTATCGATTCTCCTGAGGCAGCGCATCTCAAAGCTGCCTTCATCCAGCTCGAAAAAATTTCGTGCCGCCTGGGCGAGCCGATCTCCATCAAGCAATAAGAAATAGCAAACGCAAAAAGCAATCAGGAAATTGATAATTCCCAGGGTAATGGTCGATCCCAGGCTGAAGACCGGAAAGCTTGCCAGGAGATGAAAGCCCATTCCCATCATATTTGCCATCCCCCGCGAGATCTCATCCAGTATCACCTGAGGAATGTGAACGCGAGAGACAAGCTCAAAGATCAGTGAGACGATCACTGCCTCATTGCTCTCCAGCCATCTGATTTGGCTCGACATCTCGATGACTCCCGCGGCAAAGATGGCAGACAGGGGAACGACTATGCAGACGATGGCCGCCAGAGAGCCGATGCGCCTGTTTCTTCCGAATAGGTCTCTCACCGGCCTGCCCACGTAGGCAAAGACGAGCCCCAGTACGAGGCCGTCGAGAAGCGGCCAGATGTAATAGGAAAGCAGGACGGCCAGAGCTAGGGTGAAGACCAGTATCCAGTTTTTCCTATCAAGCCGAATCGGCAGAGGCAGATCAAGCGGCATAAATCGGCTCTGAGGTTATTTACATGCCAGCTATACGCCGGGGAGTGCATCCCCCGAATTTTGAGGTTTCGTTCCCGGAACGGCGCCAATCCAGGTGTAGTAGGAATCCGCCGGATAGCCAAGGATTCTTCCGCTGGCATCAGGCTTCAGAACTCCCGTGCTTGAGGACTTCACCCCGGCGGCCATGGGCGAGAGCATGAACTCCTTCATGAGGGTCTGATTATCGGCAAAGGTATCCCAGAGGAACTGATTATAGTTTTCCAGGTAGGTATTGAACTGCCCGGCGGTTTCTAATACGTACTGGCCCCGTCCATGATACTCGCCCATAAACAGTCCGATTCTCAGCCCATTGGCTACTCCTTTCTGGTAGTCGGTCATCTCCCCGAAGGCGGGAGCCACGGCCAATAGGAGGATAATTAAAACGGCATTCGCCGCGATAAGCTTCATCCAGCATCATCTCCAGAAGATCTGCACTATGCCATAGGCTTTTAGCTTTTCTGTCAAATCAAGAAAAGGGAACTGATAGGTGCAGAAGCAGTCGATAGCAGCCTGCTTCTGGCCTATAAAATGAGGTCACTGTCCGGCGAGAGGTCAATAGTGATACCTTCGTCGGGCGATGTCATATTCCAGTTTGGTGCTTGCCAGCCTCCGTATCTGGTGGTCTTTTGTGCGACACCTGTGCTTGAAATCTCTATGCGCGCCGCCGCATCTTTTGAGGTATATCCGGTTCCGTCTACAGAGGCGGCTTCTACATGCACGGAATTGACATATGTGCCGTCAGCAGTCGCCTTTGCATCATACTCAACGGTTTCGACCTCTCCCGGCATAAGATCCGGAATTGTCCACTCCATGAGCAGACCACCGTATTCATTCGGCTCGGTAGATGCCCGCAGGAACTTCATGCCCGTGGGAATCTTATCGGTCAGGGTAGCAGCTACAATGCCATTGGCATTGTTCTTGACGACAATGGTGTAATGCACCAGTGTCGGGTCAAGGGCATCCAATCTCGCTGTCTTATCCACGAATATCTCTGGCGGGCAGCAGCCCATAGCATCGGATTCAAGGAATGAGTAAGCTGAAGCTGATATGCAGTTATCACTCTTCATCCCGCAGACCATGACCCGGTTGACGATGTTATCGGGCGCATAATCGGTTATGTTGAGCGTCAGCTCAATAGTAACCGTATTTCCTATGCCCAGGTTAAGCAGAGTCCAGTTCGCACTGTTCGCTGAGATGCTTGATGGCCGGATAGATGAGCTGATGTACTCGGTTCCCGGCGGGAAGATATCGCGAACATTTATGGGGGCCAGAGAACTCGAGCCGTCGTTGGTTATGGTTATGAGATACTCGGCTACCTTCGCATTGGTCTTGTTGAACCATTTGGTGGTAAAGTTGCCTTCCTTTGTGACCGTTATATGCGGCCGGTCGTATTTAGCGACTCCACCAATGCGCACGTTCCTGGCTATATCGTACTGGCCTACATAGCGTTCTTCGTTATCGATTCCCTCAGCGCTATTGGTGTTGGCTGCCTTTGCTTCGAAATCTGCCTGTCCGCTGAAGCTGGCGTTGGTCTTCATTTCGTTGAGGCCTGAGGCTACGGTCTCCTTAGTGAGGTAATCCAGTGAAGAGAATCTCTCACTAATGTAAGTGGCCGGGGCCGCACTATTATTGCAGCTGGCTTTTACGACGGGAAGGAGGGTGGATTTATTTGCTGCCGTTATATCGCCACCCCGCAGTGTACCGCTCTTGGACCACATGCCTTCAGTCCATTTTACATCTTGGCTGACGCCAAAGGTCGGAGTGTAGCTGTAGTTGGTCGGCCCGTGGACCAGGGAGATATCCTTGGCGATGTAATTTGTGGGGGTATCGATCAACTCTTCGCTCTTATAGGAGCCCGTTCCAGACTCGTGAGTCCTCTGGCTGTCAAGAACTCTCTTATCCACACCCACATAACCGTAGCCGGAGACCGATTTCTCCGACTTGACATTCTTTCCGTACTCGTCAACCTTCTCAGAGACATTGAAGCGTCCAACGTAGTCCTCGGTTGCTTCGTAGACTGGATTTATCCTGGGATGAGCATCAGGAGTTTCCTTTTTCAGAATACCTATGTGCCCGGTTCCCTCGAAATCGACTTCGGTATTCATGGTGGAGCCGTTGCGGTCCAGTTCTATGGATCTGTCCTTTTCGATCTTATTGGCAGAGGTGTACTCCTCGTTCATGGTGGCACCGGTTATGGTGTTGATGCCCTTGGATTTCTCAGTCCATTTTGTGCGATAGTCTATGCTACGGTTCTGCGGCAGTGAGAAACTGGTGGGCTGGTGTACCGCAGAGAGATTTGTCACTGATCTTATGGATTTGTTCTCGGTGCGAATCCTCGTAAGCTCCTCGCTTTCATATGTACCGCTGCCAAACTCGCGCCTCTTGAGCTCAGTTCCAGGATCGACTATTCGAGTGGATGCACAGCTCGATACGACTTCAGTGAGATCGGCTCTGGCGTATGCGCAGTTGGTTATCGACTCCGGACCCTGGTGGGTGTCATAGTCATTATGCACATTCACAAAGCCCTTACCCTGCACTCCCTGGGCCATATCGTAGTTGATATCCACGATTGGAACCCGCACAACTAGAGTTACCTCGAAAGGCTGTTCAGAGCAGAGTGTGCCAACGTTCCAGGTCAGATTGGAGGAAGAGGACGTTGATGGTTCAGGGAAAACCGAGACGAGCTGAACACCACTTGGGAGAATATCCCACAGGGTCACGTTAGTGGAGCATACTCCGCAATCAGAGGGGACGGAAAGATCGATGTTATAGGTGATCTCTTCTCCCCTATAGGTTGCTGTCTTGTCTACCTTCTTGATCAACTTGAGGTCGCATTGGGGTGGATACGCCGGATTGCTATAGAAGTTCAGATCCGAGATGCTATTGTTGCTCAGGTTTATATCCAGGTGACAGATGGGTGTGGACGGCATCCAGCCACCCTCTGGCTGCATGCAGGCGGTGTAATAGCCGGGCTGCAAATTGCAGACCTGCCAGCAGCCAGTATCATTGGTTTCCGCGGTCCATTGTCCTGTGCTGTTGTTTACATTGACAGTCCTGCCAACCAGCCCCTGGCCGGTGCTGTTGTCGAGGATATAGCCAGAGAGACACAAATCATGCAGGTAATTGCTGAAGTCCGCTCCATCAATACTTTCATCGCTGACCGAAATGTGATAACATCCGTCTGGTGTGCTCGGGCTGATCTGCGTCCAGCCTTCCTTCGAAGCCTCGCAGACCCTGTAATCGCCGGGAGCAAGGTTGCAGAACTCGTAGTAGCCGGTAGCGTTGGTTGACTCCTCTGATACCTGGCCGCTGCTGTTAGAAAGGACTACCGTCCAGCCGGATATGCCCTGTTTGGTGTTTTCATTTGTAATGCGGCCCAAGATGCATAGTGGAACATTCGCAAAGTTGATTTCGATCCTGTCTGTGTCGGTCAGTGTGACATTCTGGCAGATATCGCCTGCGGCCCTCCAGCCTGCCTTCGGAGCTTCGCAGACTTTATAATCGCCGGGAGCAAGGTTGCAGAACTCGTAGTAGCCGGTAGCGTTGGTTGACTCCTCTGATACCTTGCCGCTGCTGTTGGAAAGGACTACCGTCCAGCCGGATATGCCCTGTTTGGTGTTTTCATTTGTAATGCGGCCCATGATGCAGAGAAGAGGGACATTGCCAAAGTTGATTTCGATCCTGTCTGTGTCGGTCAGTGTGACATTCTGGCAGATATCACCTGCGGCCATCCAGCCTTCCTTCAAAGCCTCGCAGACCTTGTAATCGCCGGGAGCAAGGTTGCAGAACTCGTAGTAGCCGGTAGCGTTGGTTGACCCCTCTGATACCTTGCCGCTGCTGTTGGAAAGGACTACCGTCCAGCCGGATATGCCCTGTTTGGTGTTTTCATTTGTAATGCGGCCCATGATGCAGAGTGGAACATTCGCAAAGTTGATTCCAGTACTGTCTGCGTCGGTCAGTGTGACATTCTGGCAGATATCGCCTACGGCCCTCCAGCCTGCCTTCGGAGCTTCGCAGACTTTATAATCGCCGGGAGCAAGGTTGCAGAACTCGTAGTAGCCGGTAGCGTTGGTTGACCCCTCTGATACCTTGCCGCTGCTGTTAGAAAGGACTACCGTCCAACCGGGCACTCCCTGTTTAGTGTTTTCGTTTGTAATGCGGCCCATGATGCAGAGCAGCTTTTGATTGGTGAAGTTGACCTGATCCGTTCCGTTGCCCGACAGAACCGTGATTTTCTGCCAGCCGGTCGATGGATTATACGGCGTCCATCCGGCCTGGCAGACCTCGGTAACATTGACGACGGAGCCTGCATCGAGGCCGCAGATCTGCCAAGATCCAGATGAATCGGTTATGTCGCTCGGCTCACCTGCATCATGGATTCCATCCTCGTCACTGTCGACGTATACCGTCCAGCTTTTCAGGGCATTGCCGATCGTATCGAGCTGGTAGCCATCGATACAGGTGATGTTCTGATTGGTGAAGTTGATATAACCTGTCTCGTTATTCGGCTTGACAGTCACATACGGCCAGTAGGGATAAGGGCTGTAGCGCCTCCAACCAGGCTTGACTACTTCAGCCACACCTATTGACTCTCCCACATTGAGGCCGCAGATCTTCCAGTAGCCGTTTGCATCAGTAGTGTCATTAAGTTCGTCTGGTCCTAGCTTGCTGTCCCAGTTCTTGTCCACAAATATTGTCCAGCCCGATAGCTTGTTGCCGAAGGTGTCGAGCTTGTAGCCGTCGATGCTACTCACATTTTGGTTGGTGAAGTTAATATAATCGGTTTCGTTGTCAGGCAGGATGACAATTTCGTGCTGGCCAGTTGATGGATTTTGAGGCTTCCATCCTGCCTGTAAGGCCTCGGTAACATTGACGACCGAGCCGGCATCAAGGCCACAGATCTGCCAAAATCCAGATGAATCGGTCACATCGCTCGCCTCGTCTGAATCGAGGACGCCATCGCCGTTGTTGTCGATATAGATCGTCCACCCTTCTAGGGAATTGCCTGAGGCATCGAGCTTGTAGCCTTTGATGCAGGTGTAGAGAATTTCGACTGACTCCATGGATGAATTATTGGCCTCCACGCCGCAGGGATCGGTTCCGTTAGCCCACAGCTCGTTCTTTATCGGGCCGGGCAGGTCGGAAATCTTTACCTGGTATTTCGTGGTGTTGGTGTAGTTTCCGCCAGGAGCAAGATCTCCTACCACCCAGACGTCTCCTGTCAGGTTGTCGCAAGCTCGGATGCCTGTGAGCGTGACGTTGCCGGTGTTGTTAACCCAGATGGTGTAGTTTATCGTATCGCCGATTTGGGCCTGCGTCCTGTCGGCCAGCTTTTCCGTCTCCAGCACGGGGTCTGGATTTATGCCGCCGATGGGATGATAGTCCATATCTCCTGACTCGTCTTCGATATTGACATAAGGTGTGTCTCCAATTCCATCGCCGTCGCAGTCGAAGCCGTTGTAGTCGGACCACATGTTGCCCAGCAGTCCTGTGATGGTGCGGCCATCAAGCTCGCAGGTCTGGGGAGTGGTAGCGTTCCAGTGATTGGTCCTGTCGGACCAGGCGTTTTTAGCATTGTCGAATGTGTTTAGATAGATAGTGTTGCCGCTAGATAAACTGACACGGATGCCGTAGTCTGCGTTGCTGGTGAATGTATTGTGCCGGAGGATGTTGTTGTTGCTGTTTGATGCAAGGTACATGCCCCATTCGGAATTGCCATTGGCTATGTTGCCATCGATTGTGTTTCCTGCGGCTGATGCAAGGCGGAAACCGTCTTCATTGTTATTGGCGGTATTGCCATTTATGTTATTGTTGGAGGCTCTATAGAGGCGAATGCCATATTGATTATTCGAGGCGGTGTTGTTAGAGACAATATTGTTGTTGCTGCTGGTATAGAGGTAAATGCCCGTCCCGGAGTTATCGTTGGCAGTATTGCTGGATATGTTATTGTTGCTGGAGGAGACGAGGTAGATACCATGCTGGATGGCTCCGGTTACTGTATTGCCCGAGACTGTATTGCCGCTGCATGAGTTAAGGTATATGCCGCGTTGGTTGCTACCGCTAACTGTATTGCTCGATATGGTGTTGCTGCCCGAAGACACTGTGATTCCGGAATTGAGGGACCCTGAATTCCTGGCCATAAATCCCTGCAAGGTACTGCCGTCGGCACTCAGCTTGATGGGGCTACCCGACCCGCTTCCGTCCACCACCGGCTGCCCGGCGCCTGTGTCCACGCCCTGCAAAGTGAGGGTCTTATTCACATCGACGTGTTCATAATAGGTTCCGCTGTGAACCTCGATGGTGTCGCCGGGACAGGCGGCATTGATGGCTGCCTGGATAGTGGTGTAGTTGCAGCCTGAGGCGCAGACTGTTAGGATTCTGGGGCCGTAGCTGCAATTGTATTCGATCTCAACACTCTCTATCGAAGAAGCGTTTACTTCCTGGTCGCAGAGGTCAGTGCCATTAACCCAGAGTTCATTTACCAGCGGTCCGGGCAGGTCGGAAATCTTTACCTGGTATCTCGTGGTGTTGGTGTAGTTCTGACCTGGATCCAGGGTCCCGATGTCCCAGACCGCCGATGTCAGGTTGTCCCAGGCCCGAACTCCTGTGAGAGTGACATTGCCGGTGTTGTTCACCCGGACGGTGTAATTGATCCCGTCGCCTACTAAAGCATCAGTCCTATCCGCAAGCTTTTCAGCTTCCAGCGCGGGTGTAGCTTCTGAGCCACCGATGGGGTGATAGTCCTTTTCTGAGCCCCCTGCGATATTGTAGGGTGTATCGCCAATGCCGTCGCCGTCACAATCGAAGCCTTTGTAGTCGGACCAGATGTTGCCCAGCAAACCGGTAAGAGTATGGCCATTGTGCTCCCAGGCCACAGATGTGGTCGCATTCCAATAATTTACTCCATCGGACCAGGCGTTATCTGTGTTGTTAAAGGTATTGAGGCAGATGGTGTTGCCTGTGCAGGTCTCCAGGCGAATGCCAAGCCATGTGTTGCCTGTGACGGTGTTCCCCGAGATGGTGTTATTGTCGCTGGAGGAAATTAGATAGATGCCGACGTAGTTGTCAGTAGCAGTGTTATCCGAGATAATATTGTTGCAGGATACATCGAGGGAGATGCAGAAGATTGCATTGTTGGTGGCGATATTTCCCGAGATGGTGTTGTCATTGGAGGAATCCAGGCGGATGCCGCTATCGCTGTTTTTAGTAGCTGTATTGCCCGAGATGGTGTTATCGTTGCTCCCTGAATCGAGGTAGATGCCATGGGAGTTGCCGCTGGCATCGTTGCCTGAGATGGTGTTATTGTTGCTGGAAGAGAAAAGAACGATTCCAGCATAGGTGCTGCTTGTAGCCGTATTACTTGATATAAGGTTGCTGTTGGAGTTGTCAAGATTGATGCCAGACGGGTTGCCGTTGGCGGTATTATCCGAGATGTTGTTGCTATCTGAGGCAGTAAGGTAAATGCCATCTTCTGAGTTGCCGTTGGCAGTGTTGCTGAGGATGGTGTTACCGGAAGAGGATGATACCATTATGCCTCCAATTGAGTTTGCGGTGGCGTTGTTGCCGGAGAGAGTGTTGCCGGAAGAAGAAAGAATGTAGATGCCATATATGTTATTGCCAGAGGCAATGTTATCCAAGATCATAATATTATCTGAGAATGTAAGGAAAATGCCGCAATCTGAGTTGCCACTGGCTGTGTTGCCAGAGATGACGCTGCCGTTGCTACTGTGGTCGAGGTAGATGCCGTGTATGGTGTTGCTGCTTGCATTGTTGCTCGATATGGTGTTACTGCTGCTGGATGAATCTAGGCGGATGCCTATGTAGTTGTCTTTGGCTGTGTTGGCCGAGAGATTATTGCTGCTGGATGAGGAAAGGTAGATGCCGTATCCAATGTTGCTGGAAACGGTGTTGCCCGAGATTGTATTGCCGCTGGAAGACGAGAGGTGGATTCCGTACTGGGAGTTGCCGGAAGCGGTGTTGCCCGAGATCGTGTTGCCATTGCTGCCGGAGTCGAGGTAGATGCCGTTTACGTTGTTGTTGCTTGCATTGTTGCCTGATATGGTGTTACTGCTGCTGGATGAAGACAGGTAGATGCCGATGGAGTTTCCTGTGGCAGTGTTTTTTGTGATAGCGTTATCCAGAGAGGAATAGAGGATTATGCCATTGTGTGAGTTGCCGGTGGCTGTATTGCCGGTGATGGTGTTGTTGTTGCTGGCATATGTGATGCCTATACCATAATTAAGATTGCCGCTGGCGGTGTTGCCCGAGATTGTATTGCTGCTAGAGGAAGAAAGGCTGATGCCCAAATCGGAGTTGCCGTTGGCTGTGTTGCCAGAGAGATTGTTGCTGCTGGATGAGTAAAGGTAGATTCCATTTTGAGAGTTGCCGTTGGCTGTGTTGCCAGAGAGATTGTTGCTGCTGGATACGGAAAGGTAGATACCGTTTTTAGAGTTGCCGTTGGCTGTGTTGCCAGAGAGATTGTTGCTGCTGGATAAGGAAAGGCAGATGCCGTCAGAGTTACCGTTGGCGATGTTGCCAGAGAGATTGTTGTTGTTGCTGGATGAGTAAAGGTAGATGCCGTGCATGGAATTTCCGCTAGCGGTGTTGCCCGATATGGTATTACTGTTGGACGAAGAGAGATATATGCCACGTAAGTTGCCGGTGGCATTGTTGTCCGAGATTGTGTTACTGCTGGAGGAAGTGAGACGGATGCCAAAGGTGCTGCCAGTTGTAGTGCTTTTTGTAGCGATGTTGCTCGATATGGTGTTGCCGCTTGAGGAATCGAGGGAGATGCCGCAGAAGTTGGCGGTGGCGATATTGCCAGTGACGTTGTTTCCGGTACAGGATTCAAGATTAATGCCTTTGTTGTTGCCCGTGACGCTATTACCAGAGATGATGTTGTCGTTTGAAATTACACGGATGCCTGAATAGCTGTTGCCAGCGTTTTTTGCCATGAATCCATTGAGGGTGCAGCGGTCGGCGCTCAGTGTGATGGCGTTTCCCGACATGCTGGCATTTATCACTGGCAAACCTACACCCTGTAGAATGAGGGCCTTGTTCACATTGACGTGTTCATAATAGGTTCCGCTCTGCACCAGGATGGTATCGCCTATGGAGGCGGCATTAATGGCTGCCTGGATAGTGGCATAGTCGTTCGGGACGTTCAGAGTAACGGCCCAGGCACAGTTGACGAGCAAAATAAAGATGATCCATCCGCTCAGCAAGTTACAATGTTTATTATTATAATCCATGATATCCCTCTCGCAATTGGATTAATCGAATTCCAATTAACGGCCTGGTGGGAGAATAGTCAAATAGATAAAACATTGTCGGTTACTATTACTCCAAGAAATATTTTTTTTAAAAAATTATAAATTATTTAACACCCCTGAAGCATTCCTCCAGGTGTTTGTCTTTTGGCCCCTTAGTCATAAGGCTCACGGCAACGGTCGCCACCACTGCCAGAGGCAGAGCCACCAATATCGGATCTACCACCGGCCAGGGCATCGAAGCCACCAGCACATCTCTGCCAAAGAGCATCTTGCAGATTCCCAGCGGCACCGCTTCCGCCTTATGGATGAAAAGATACCATAAGACTGTCACGGCTGTTCCGGTTAGAAGCCCGGCTATGGCACCTGCCTTTGTCGCCCGCTTCCAGTAGAGAGCGCTGGTGTACATGGGCAGGAAGGCGGCTGCGCACAGGCCGAAGAAGATGGCTGTTCCACGAGCGATGATGTTTTCCGGCAGGATATAACCCAGGGTTACGGCAATGATCATGGCCACTACTATTCCTACTCTGGTGACCAGAATCGACTTGCCGCCTTTCTTATGGGTCAGCGTCTCGTAAATGTCCCTGCCGATGGCGCTTCCCTGGGTATGGAACTGAGAGCTTGAGGTGGACATTGCCGCCGCCAGAAGAGTGAGCATGAACAGGTAGACAAACCACTCCGGAGTAGCGTCGTTGATGTAAATGGGAATTATGCTGTCTGCGTTCCCAGCGGCAACATTAATGGATATGTTTCCCAGGTTTTGCAAAAAGTAGACATTGGATAGCGCTCCCACAGTGAAAGCGACACCGGTCATCATCAGGATGAATATGCCGCCTATCAGAACTCCCCGGTTAAGCTCCCGGTTGGACTTGACGGTCATGAACCGCACCACGAGCTGGGGCATCGCCAGAACGCCAATTCCCACGCCCAGAACTATCGTGGATACCAGAGTCCACCACCAGGTGCTCCCCAGGACGGGCATTGCCGTCCAGCCGGCATGTCCCATTGCGGCAAACTTGGCCGGAACGAGATTTGCCATATCGGTAAGAGCCTGGTGGGCAGGAATTATTCCGCCCAGATGGGAATAGGTGATGAAGAGCAAAAAGACCATGCCTACGAACATGATGGTTCCCTGCATGGCATCGGTGTACATAACTCCGCGCAGGCCGCCCCAGATCACATATGCGGCTATTATCACCGAGTAGACGAGAAGCGCCACGTCAAAATCAATGGCAAGAGTGGTCTCCATAAATCGGGCCGCTCCAATCAGAACCACCGATGCGTAAAGGGGCATTCCCAGAAAGATCACAATGCCGCTGAAATACTGGATGAAGCGGCTGTCAAATCTCTTTCCCAGAAGCTCCGGGAAGGTCATGGCATTGAGATTGTGGCCTATCTTGCGGGTTCGCTTGCCATAGAGGATGAAGGCGATGAAGATTCCCACGAAGATGTTCAGGAATGTCAGCCATAGCAGGCCCATGCCGAATAGGCCGGCATTGCCGCCGAATCCGACGATGGCTGAGGTGCTGATGAAGGTGGCACCGTAGCTCATGGCCATGATGTAGGGGTGGGTCTCTCTGCCGGCTACCAGGTAGCCCTCTGAGTCCTTGGTCGATTTCCAGCCTCTGTAGCCCAAATAGAGAGTGGCAAGAAGGTAAACCAGAATGATGATATTAAGGAGAAGAAGATTCATAGAAAATCACATTCCCAGCTCTTTTTGCTGCATTTCTTCCTCACTCTCTTCCCAGGCTTCTTCCTCTTTGACCTCTAAAGCCTCTTTTTCTCCTTCTTTGTTCCAG
>JAQVZT010000370.1 GCA_028708055.1 Methanothrix sp. | reverse complement strand
GGAGTTGATGCGAGAGGATGCCTGAGCATACTTGAATCCATCCTGGCCGGCATCTTTTGCCTCTTGCCAGGCTGCTTCTGCCTTTTCCCTTATCTCTGACCTCTGCGCGAGGGTTTCCGCCTTTAAGGAAGGGGGATCTCCGTCGAAGACGAAGGCCACCTTGACTCCGGCCTCAATGAGATTTGTGGTTCGGTACAACAGACCGGATAGATGCGAAGTTACCCTTCCCTGGCGGTCCATGAGCGGTGTGCCATCCTTTTGCCTGATTATGCTCAGATACTGGTAAAGCGTGTTGAATGCATCAACAGCCACCCATCTACCTGAGAGCTCTTTAATCTCGATCTTCTTTCTCTGCAGAAGGTCACCCAAATCAACGCCCATGTTTTATTCCTTGGTCCTCCTCCATGATAATAATATCTTTAAATACGAGTTTTGTGCTGATATTACTTGGATGTGCAGTTCATGATAGAGATTACAGAATCAGCAGCAAATATGATCCGGCGCAGCCAGGCAGAAGGCAAGGTGATCAGGATGTTCCTTGCGGCTATTGATGGAAGTGGCGCGACTTATGGTCTGGCTCTTGGCGATGAAGAGGCAGGCGACAAGGTCTTTGAGAGCCGGGGCGTAAAGATCCATATGAGCCCTCAGGATGCTGAACTGCTCAGCGAGACCATAATTGATTATGTTGATGACGAAGAGATGGGAACTGGTTTCATCATTCGCGGCCCGGAGGATGAGGTATCTAGCTGCGGGTCATGCGCAAATTCCGATACATGCGATCACGATCACAGCAGTTGTGATCATGACCATGGCAGCTGCGGATGCGGGCATGATGACAATGACTGCGGTTGCAGCTAATTGAAAACCATAATTTTTTTCACCCTTTTGCGTCTATTCCATTTGCACCTATCCCATTTGCACCTATCCCATTTGCACCTATCCCATTTGCACCTATCCCATTTGCACCTATCCCATTTGCACCTATCCCATTTGCAGCTAAGATGAGGTTTTCGGGAAAATGGCAGTATCGAGTCCATTTGCAGCTAAATGGAAATTTTTGGGGAAAAGGGAATATTTGGATAAAATGAAGATCTGCAAGCGCTAGGCTTTGCGGAAGCTACAGTCGCATGCAGATCGCACTCTCCTAAACCTGCCAGATGTCCCGCGGAATATGAGTGATGCTCTCCGCTCCGCTTGGAGTGGTGAGGAAGGTATCCTCTATCCCCATCACTCCCCGGTCAGGATAAATGATCTTGGGCTCGATGGCAACGGTCATATTGCTCTTTATGGGATGATTGAGCGGCCCGATCACGGGGTACTCGTCCAGCTCCAGTCCCACGCCGTGGCCCACAAAGCCGCATTTGCTGCCATTCGGCCCGCCCAGATAATCCAGATAGCCGAGCCTTGCTCCTTCCGACTCTGACAGCTCGAAAAGCTCCTTTCCCGTCTTTCCGGCTACAAGCTCTCTGGCCACAGCCTCCTCGATCTGGCAGGAGGCCTGGTAGGCATCCTCCAGGTCGGAGTCTAGCTTTCCCAGAGAGAATATGCGAGTGGCATCCGCAATGTAGCCATTATAGATGCCCACGCTGTCCACAAATATCGGCTCATTTCTCTTGATCCTGGCAAACCCAGCCCCCTGGGGAAATAGCAGTGATGTGCCCCGCCCGCCGCTGGGAGAGGCCAGAAAGCTGGGAAAAGCCGCCTCCGCCCCGGTCATGACATGGCCGAGCGGAACGATGCTGTTAAACCTGCGAAAACGAAGCGATCCCTGATGGCCAATTGACCGCATCACGGACTCCATCCGGCAGATGAGGTCCACCTCCTTCATGCCCTCTTCCAGAAAATCGGGCACCGCGGAAAAGCCGATCTCCAGGATCCTGGCCGCCTCCTTTATCAGCCTCAGCTCAAAATCGGATTTTACAGAACGAATGTGCTTTATCGTCTCGGCAACATCCATGAACCTGGCATCCTCCAGGGATTTGGCTACCTTGAAGTAGAAGCTGCAGGGAAGCACATCCATCTCCAGGCCTATTCTGGCCTTAGAGGAAATTCCCAGGTCGGCCTTCAAATTCCTCATGTTCAAAAGAGGCCGAACTTCAAGGGGCGACTCCTGCACCGCCCGATCAAAGCTTCTCTTCATCATCACCACCGGTTCGCCGTCTCTGGGAATGTAAACCAGCCCATCCTGAGCGGTGCCGGAAAAGTAGCACACATCTACAGCATGAAACAAAAGTGCGCCATCCATCTCGCCCATCTGCGACTGCAATGTCTTTATTCGGCTCTCTATTTCGGATTTAGGGGAAAGAACATATTCCATTTCGCTGACCTCAGCATCTCTGACCTCAACAGTCATTTCCATCATTTCCATCTTTGGGATTGCAGCGCCGTTTTCTGATGTCATCCTCCTTTATTTAGCTAACCAATGCCATCCTCACAGATAAAGCCAAATGCAAACGAAACCTGAAAATGCCAACGGATGTTTTTGAACTCAAGAACGATATGTCTGATGTCAAAACAGCCCTTAGGGCTAAAGATATAATCTAAGCTATTTTAAAGGTAAGCTATTTTCACAGTCCTATCCACCCAAGGATTCCTGTCATCTTCAGTCCGATAGAGATCATTAAAATTACAAAGATGTACCTAAGCCTCTCTGCCGGCAGCCCATGGGCCGCATTTACACCCCACGAAGCGGCAAAGATGCTGGACCCCGCCAGCAGGGCAAATTGCAGCAGATCGATATATCCCAAACAGAAGTCAGGGAGTCCTGACACCCCCCAGCCGTTGATGGCATAGGCGATGATTCCCCCTGCCGCATTAAAGGCAATTGTTATCGATGAGGTTCCGATAGCCTGGTAAATGCTAAAGCCCATAGCAATAACCATAACCGGCACAAGGATCACTCCTCCGCCGATCCCGGTCAGACCGGATACAACTCCTACTCCCAACCCCCAGAGAACATACTTCAGAATGCAATTCCCTGCTTCTGCCGGAAAAGCCTCCTGTCCGGGCCTCAGACTTCCGGCCAAGAGCATTCTCATTGCCCCCAGCAAAACCACAAGTCCGAAAAGCATTCTGAGCAGATCTCCGGGCGCATGAGCGGCTATGCTTCCCCCCAAAAAAGCACCTATGAGTCCGGATATGCCCA
>JAQVZT010000043.1 GCA_028708055.1 Methanothrix sp. | reverse complement strand
GCGGGACAGCACCTCCAGCATATCCTTATCGGTGACGAACAAAAGCCGCCAGGGATTGATACCCCTGGAGCTTGGTGAGCGCAAAGCAGCCTCCCTGAGCTGATCAATGATCTGTTCATCGATTTTCACATCCTTGTATTTCCTGATGCTTCGCCGGCCTCTCAATATATCTAGCATAATCGTCCTCCAATGTTTGTTGAAATCTTTTCGTCCCCCGAACATAAATCGTTTCTCTTCTGTCTTCCATCTTTATCCTCATTCAAAACTCCTCTGGGATATATGTATATAATAGCAAGTCAAATTATTAAGGATGTGATCTGGATGAGTTATATCTCACCCGGTCATACCTCATGATTCGAACGAGACTAATTGATAAAATCGCTTCAATGCCAAAGGAATCCCCATCCAATCAGCAGACGGCAAACCGTACGAGATCCGGAACCGGGTCACCATCTGCAGGTGCGGAAGATCGGAGAACAAACCGTTTTGTGACGGCAGCCATATCAGAGAATAGGCTGGATCGGGTCTGCAAATTGAAATTGAGTACTTTGCAGGTCGGCATGAGCCCAGCGGAGGAGAAAAAATGGCCACAGACGAAGGAAGCCTGGAGCTGCTGACGGATACGAATAGTGTCCTGGTTCTGGTAGACTACCAGGCATCGATGTTCAAGAGCGCAGCCTCAGGGGACAAATCGAGAATCAAGATGGCAGCCATCTGCGCAACCAAAGCGGCGAGCATATTGGGAATCCCCGTGGTTCTGTCCTCGATCAATCCCAAGTACAATAATTAGCATGGCGAAAACACTATTGCCTTCATAAATTGGAAAGAGCATTGGTGGAGCATGAACTCATGGCATCCTCATAATGATATCTTGCGGTCAAAGCCTATTAAAAACGAGGAGATGCATCACAATATTTCACACATTGAGAATGCATTCTGCGGTTTGAGCTCGGTCTTCTTACATCACGCCAATTTGCTTAAGCAATCCCATCAAGTCGTAGTTCAGCCTTTCCTCGACAATCTCGCCGTTCTTCCATGTGGCTACCGTGCAGAACTCGACATGGAATTTCTTGTTTGTGGGGGGAATCATCTTGCCATCGGCACCTTTCATTGGCCCCTTCATGGTGCCTGTAAAATCAGCCACCGAGCAAGTGTAGTCGCCCTGCCCGAATAGGATCTTATACGGATTGTTCACTAGATGGTTGTCAGGAAATATTTTGAAGAATTCCACGGCTTCACTATCATGGCTATGTCTTCCCCTTGTTGGATCGGGCTGACCGGGCCAATATACGGCGACATCGTCAACATGGCGCTTTCTGAAAGTCTCCCACTCGGGACTTTCTGGGCCTGCATTCCAGGCGTCATCTAACGTTTTCATTAGCCTTAGGTTTTCTTCCACGCTCATTTCAAAATCCTCCCATGGTATGATTACATATACTTAATTACCAGTTAAATTATATAAGGATGAGCCTTTGATTGGGTTATATCCCACCTAGTCCTGACATCAGGATCTAATTAGAGAACTTGGACTCTAATGGCTGACATTAAGGAAGATGTCTCCAATGGATCCATTGCTTGCGATATAGCAAATTCAATCATATGGAGATAAGAGATCGAGCGCTAATTTCAGAGATTGCGAAGATGGTTATGAATCTCAAAAAATGCCACTGAATACGTATATTCAATGGGGAATGAGAGTTACGTTTTTATACAATAGTGCTATACTATACATTTGTAGAAGCCGACGAGTGAGACTAGACGGGCCTCTCTGCTGGCCGTATACTATATGCCATGGTATTTAGAGAGCATCTACCGTGTTGAAGCGATTTGCTCGATAATGCAACGGCTTATAGTAATGGCCAGACGGTGCCAATTGAGTAAGGAGACAACTTGTATCTATTGAATTGGAAAAGTTCCAACATCCAATGTCATTTTTGAAAAATTCGTAGAGAAGATATATGCCAAGATGCATCGCATTCAAGAAGACGCAGCAGATAGATTGGCTCTCGATGCCAAAGGAGAATAAGAATGATTGAAACTAGAAAGATAGCTAAGGTACTGAAGAGCAAACCCACAATTGAGGGTGCCGGAGTGCACCTCAGAAGGGGCTTTGGCTTTGCCCAGGTTCCTGCATTCGATCCATTTCTAATGCTGGACGATTTCCGGTCGGATAATCCAGAGGACTACCTCAAGGGATTTCCCTGGCACCCCCATCGTGGCATAGAAACCATCACCTACGTCCTGAAAGGCAACGTTGAACATGGGGACAGCATGGGAAACAATGGGGTAATATCCTCCGGCGGTGTGCAGTGGATGACCGCAGGAAGCGGAATAGTCCATCAGGAGATGCCCAAGGGGGATGAGAATGGCTCGATGCACGGATTCCAGCTATGGGCTAACCTGCCGGCGTCTCATAAGATGATGGACCCGCGCTATCGGGACGTAAAGAGCGATCAGATCCCGATGGCTGAACTGGAGAACGGCACAAAGATCAGGATCATTTGCGGAAAAGTAGGAGATGAGCAAGGACCGGTGGGAGACGTTGTCATCGATCCGGAATACCTGGATATTACCGTCCCCGCCCGTTCGGAATTCAAGCACGCCACCAAGCGAGGACATACCGTATTTGCATACGTCATCAACGGTAAGGGATACTTCTGCCAGGAAAAGAAGCCATTCACCTATGAGCGAGAAGGCACGAACTACTTCGATATGAAAGCAGATCCATCCTTGAGCAACGGAGATCTGGTCCTCTTTGCTGATGGAGACCAGGTCATGGTTTCAACCGAGGGGGATCCTGTCAGGTTCCTGCTCATATCCGGAAAGCCTATCGGTGAACCAATCGCCTGGTACGGTCCCATCGTCATGAACACCAGAGATGAGTTGCGTGTCGCTTTTGAAGAATACGGTAACGGGACCTTCATCAAGCAACAAAAAGTGAAGGGCACGAACTAGCATTTAATCTCATCCAATCCATCGAGGAGACAACAGAAAATCATGACCGAGCAATCTAAAATACCATCCGAGGCCCAGGACAGTTCCGCCAAGATCACCGTGAGCAGGGATGGCCCATACATCGTCACCGGGAAGGTTCCCCTTTCCACTTCGGAGATCTGCAACGATGATCAGGGCTACTGCCGGACCTGGAGGGAAACGAAGAGATACCCACTTCAGGAGAAGTATGCTCTCTGCCGGTGCGGCCAATCGAAGAACAAGCCCTTCTGCGACGGCACCCACGCCAAGATCAACTTTGACGGAACCGAGGCAGAAGACCGCCAGCCCATTGATGAGGCGGCGGGAGTGATCCGCGGCCCTGCTCTGACGCTGGCCGATAACGAGCATCTCTGTGTCCATGCCAGATTCTGCATGCGAGCCGGTGGGATCTGGAACCTGGTTGAGCAATCAGACGACCCGGATGCCAGAAAGACGGCCATAGAGGAAGCATGCAACTGCCCATCAGGAAGGCTGGTGATCACGGACAATGAAAGCGGGAAAGCGATAGAGCCCGAATTCGAGAAGTCCATTGTGGTTATCGAATATCCCGCCAAAGATGAGCATGGTCCTCTCTGGGTGCGGGGAGGCATCCCCATCCAATCAGCAGATGGCAGACCGTACGAGATCCGGAACCGGGTCGCCATCTGCAGATGCGGAAGATCGGAGAACAAACCGTTTTGTGAGGGCAGCCACATTGAGAGAGAGAAGTGATTGTTCCAAATGAAACATGAGTATTTGATTGGTGATGAAAATATGGATCAAAAAAATTGGAACTACAATGCAGATGTCATCATTGTAGGAAGCGGCGCTGCCGGATACAGTGCGGCCATCACCGCCAGGTCAAATGGGTTGGAGGTCCTCATGATCGAAAAAGCCTCCCTAATCGGGGGAACGACTGGGAGGTCCGGAGGTGGCTTCTGGATTCCTAACAATCGCCTCCAGGAAGAGGAAGGGATCGTCGATTCGAAAGATGACGCAGTAAGGTATATGGCCCGCCTATCTTTTCCTCAGCTCTACAATCCGGATGATGCTCATCTTGGCCTACCAGATAGGGAGTTTGAGCTTCTCTCGACCTACTACGATATGGGCTCCAAGGCGATAGATTTTATGGAGGAACAGGGCGCATTAAACATTGTTCCTCAGTTCAACTGGATCGGCACTCTTCAGGTGGATTACATGGACCACCTTTTTGAGAACAAAGACATACGATCTTATTTCTTGTCGCCTCCAGAACCGCTTTGAGCGAGATTCCATCAACAGTTCCCGCCAATCAGGTTATGCTCAAGATCAAACTGGGCATGCCGGTGGAATATGATAATTTTGTCATAAAGGGCAATTTGACCTCAGAGTGGCTGAGTTTGCCGGCAAGGGCAATCGCTCGTCTGCCTGTTGAAGAGAAGATGCCGCCATCTGATGAGACCAAGCTGGCCAATAACTCCATTGTCATCAAAAATTGCATCATTGAAGGCAGGGTGGATTTCAATAATACTTTATTTCAGAGGCAGGTTAGCTCTGTCAATGCAATATTTCTCGAAAATGTCTCCTTCACCTACTCCACATTTAATGGAGATGCAGCATTTTCCGACTGCAAATTCCTGAAAGCAGGAAGTCTAACTGGATCTCGCTTCAATGGAAAAGCAGATTTCTCCCAGAGTCATTTCAAATGGCCTGTATCGTTCATCAACACTCAATTTGGCAGCATTGCCGATTTTAGCAGGACCCAGTTCGTCTCCGCTGTGTATCCAAGTGGCTGCCAATTCGGTGGTCCTGCCGGCTTCATAGCAACTATATTCGATGATTATGTAGAATTCTTTTCCAGCCATTTTGCCAGCGATGTCTTTTTCGACAGGACTTACTTTGGGGGTGATGCCAACTTCATAGAATCTTCCTTCAGCCAGGCGGATGAGTTCAATAAGACGATTCTCAATAGCGAGGCCTCATTCGAAGGAGCGCATTTTGCCGGACCGACCAGGTTTTTTAGGAGCTATCTTTAATGATACGGCAATTTTTGTCTCTGCACCGTTTGACGGAAACGCCTCATTTGAGCAGGCCCAATTCAGGGGAGAGTCTTTCTTTGCCCAGGCTGAGTTTAATAAGATAGGCGAGTTTGGCGATTGCGTCTTCCATGCAGTGACATCTTTCAGAGAATCTGACTTTCTAATCGATGCTACATTCCATAATTCATCATTTCTGGGGCCATCGGACTTCACCGAGAACCAATTCAGGGGATCGGTTGATTTTGGCGGCTCGCAGTTCAATGAAGATGCCGATTTCTGCAGCGTCAGATTCAATGATCCGGAGGACTTCAGCCGATCGACATTTTAAGAGAGAATCAATTTGCAGGATACGGAATTTAAAAATGTGCACTTTGAGAGCTGCAGGATCAATACCCTTAACCTGACCAGATCAAGATATGAATGGCTCTTTCTGCATTGGGATTCCTTAAATCATCTTGAGAAAGATGAGCAGGCTCATCAAAAGCTTATTGACAATTATGAGCGACCGCAATGGGAGACGGATTTATCAGAGTGTCGTTTGGCCTGCTCTAATGAGACCACCGCCGAAAATGCCAAAGACTACTCCTGGATCATGGGATTGCTGGATATCGATAGGCTGACAAAGGGATTTGCTCTGCTGCCGGACCAAATCGCGGATACTAAGCCCACTTGGTCCTATGGAATTGAATGATTGAGATAGGACATATTATTCTAAGCGTCATTGTGATAAGGCCAGGATTTTTTAGTTGCTTCCGGTTCGTAGGCAGCAAAAGAGATATTGTCAGAAGAGTATAAGGGGGGAGTCCGGCAAAAAAACAAGAAACTTAAATGGCAGGAATCTTCAGTTCTGATGGCGTTTTGGAACAGGTATCGCCATGTCTATGGCAGAAGTCCACAATCTTCCGTAAGATTATTATAAAATTCGTCGATATATCTTTCGCAGGTACAGTTAAAGCTGGAGTTGAGACCGAAGCAGGATGGAGTCTCCCAGAGACCATAGACGGTCTCCTCCAATAATCTCAATTCCGTATCATTTGCCTCTTTTTTGGCCTCTGCCTCTATTGTGTCATCAGGAGATGCAGACGCCTCCGCCAGAACGGTGCGATTTTGGTATCTTGAAGCTGCTTGAACCCTATTTATCGTGGATGGAGAGAGATCGGGCAGAGAGACCTTCAGATCTATATCGATTGTCTCTCCCGGCGGTAGGGTTTGGAGCGTCCAGGTTATAATCCGGCCTTGCCTTATTGGCTTCAGGCTAGAGCTGATAAACGAGGAGCCAGCTGGCAGAAGATCCACCACAGCCACCGGAGCCAAAACCTGGCTCCCATCGTTATTGACCCAGATTCTGTAGGTGATTATATAATCATTCCTGGCTAGCACTTTCTTGGTAAGATTAATATGTGGATATGCATATTTAATAGCCCCTCCCAAAGCAATGGTGGTATCGAAGTTGTAGTCTCCCCTAAAGAGCTGCTCCACTTTTAGAGCTTCTTTACTGGAATTATCGATATCTTCAAAAGCCCTTGCTTTCAGATAATTGGTTCCATTGAAGCTGCCGGTCATAGATAGATAAGAGGAACTCATTATGGCGTCTTTCCGTAGCTGGTCTAAAGAGCTGAAGCGGTTGAGAATCTCTGAGCCGGTTTCTTTATTTCTGGCATACATTGTCTCACCCCACTTGCTACTGTACTTTATTCTCGAATTTGCAGCCATCTCTTCAACCGGCTCATGCACCAGGGAGATATTCTTCAGTATAGTGTTGGCCTGAATGGACTCCACTGATTTGTACGAGCCACTGCCCTGTTCGCTTGATCTGAGACCACAGTCTACCACCTTTTGTGAGGAGACAAATCCAATTCCTGATGCCTCTTTTTCATAAGTTGGGCTGTCCCCGTAGGCGTTCATGCTTCGGGTCAAATTGTAGTCTCCATGATAGGATTCGGAGATATAGGCGACATCGCTCTGGCTGGCTGGGACCTTTCCGAGTGAACTACGCTTATCATAGCTGAATTGAGCAATTCCTCCCGAAAAATTGCCATCCACTGAGTAAGCAATATCGGTCTTGGTTATATCATATGATGTCTCTTTATCCATTGATTCCATATAGCTGTAGTCATCGCCCACCGAATTGGCGGCAGTTCCGTCATCCGTTAGAGCATCATTGCGATCCGACCAAAGCGAGCTTATTTGCAGGATTTTTTGGCCGGGAAGGCTGAGAGAGACAGGCTCATGCCGGACGGATAGATCTTTGCTCAGTTTCACATTGGATCTGCTGTTGTTGAGGCTGGAGAGTTGATCTTCTCTATAGCTGCCGCTGCCGTGCTCCTGGCTCTTCAGTGTGATGTCCAGGAAAGGCGCGACCTCAACTGTTATAGAGGATGATGCTTCATGGAGTTTATTTTCTACATCTCTTGCGGAGATGGTGGCGAGATTGGTGAAAGCATCAGGTTTTTTGATTTTAGAATTTTTTATGTTGGAGATCTTTTTCCTCGTATTCACAAAGCCAAATCCTGAGACGCTGGAGTCCTCCAGAAAATCAAGCCTCGTTAGCTCTGGATGCTTGATGAGCAAGGATATTGAGCCGTTGTCACCAGCATTGAGCGTACCTATAGCCCAGGTCAGATTATTTCCAACTGAGGAGGAAGGAGGTGGTGATAAATCTAAAACTACCACATCTTGGGGCAGGATATCAACCACGACCACATCGCGAAATGAAGAATTGGCACCATAATAAATGGTAAATAATATGTCTTCGTCTTGCTCATAAGATGAGGCGTTTGAGGTCTTATTGATCCATATCAGGTCCTTATCCAGATCATCTAGAGCCAAAGCAGGATTTGAAAGGATCGCATGCTGGAAGATCAAGAGAGGTAAGACGAGAAAAACTAAACCTGCTCTATACCTTGTCCTGTCCCACCTCATTTAAGCTCCTCCTGTCTTCTAACAATGCGATCTGCCTAAATGCTATCTCGCTCAATATAATAAAAAGATGCCGAGACTCTTAATAATAAAAAAAAAAACGTGGACGTCATTCCATCTGTGACGACAATACCGATGTGGCATTGGAGAGCATAGTTTCATCTGCCAACTGCTCTGAAGAGACAGTAATTGGCTCAGGATCTGATTGATCGTCCGCCGCTTCAGAGGCGTCTGGCTCTATCTCAGGAGAAGCTAAAATATTATCAGTATTCTCCATACTTGATTGGTTCAATTGCAGCATCTCTGATGATGCCTCTACAATCTTAGCCGAAGTGGCTTTGGTCCCTCCTGTTTGATTTAAATCCTTCAATGTTGTCTGGTTAGTATCTGGTGAGGATTGCAATGTGCTATTGCTCTCCAGGTTAGAAAGACTCTGAGAGATATCCTCTTCAAGGACGTTTGAGAATCCTTCTACTGCCTCAACAGAAGCAACAAATGTTTCCGGGCTATTCTCGACAGCGATTACCTCCACGGTTATCCCTTCACCAAAGTCGAGCGGTATGGACCAGATTTCATCATTTGGGTCTTTTTCGGCCACCGGTTCGGCCTCAACTTTTGCCTCAGAGTTCTCGGGTGGTACAATAGATTCAAGCGGCATTTCACCTAATGAAGCATTATCTCTCATGCCAAAAGCATCGAGGGATCTGCCATCGCTTGGGAAATCATCGATAGCAGTGTCATCTATTGAGGTGTAATCGATGGGGATATCGTCTTTAGGAGTGTCATTTGCCGGAATATCATTTAAGGGGGTGGTATCGATGGGAGTGTCATCCTTGGAAGTATAATTAACGGGAATGGCTTCGATGGGGGTGTCATTGATGGGGGTGTCATCTGGAAGTACCGTGACAATATCTGTAAATTCTGAGTAGCAACCACATTTTTTATGTGTTACCAATATCGATATTGCTATTTCTGTTGGAGAACTGACTGTTGGTGCTGCCCATAAGGATGGATTTTTATCATCCTCTGTAAAAATTCCCTCTGATGCATGCCATTTATATAAATAGTTCTCATTATAAATTGTATCAAACTTATATTGGCTGCCCGAGTATATTTCAAATGCCAAAGCTGATGATATGAGGAACAAAATATTTATAATAATCAATGCTCGACATAACATGTCCAGATACCTCTCCACTTATCTTCAAAAAGATAGGAATTGAGGTGAATCAGATCACTTTCAATCCCCATTATTGAAGATATTGTTCGACCCGTTCTAGGTTATAGTCCATTCAATCTCTGGGAAGTTATATACTGTAAATTGCTTGCTGCATAGCTTATTAGTTCCAAGATACATGTATGCAGTATGTACGGTATCTACACCAACAGTTAATGCATTCAAATTTGCCACAGTCGGTGAAAATGCGGTTCCATCAGGCATCTTCCATGTCTCAGCATATCCGGGAACATCCCATGCGGATGCATCAGCAGCAGTAGCTTTGCCTTCACAGAAGGATGGGAGTGTGGGACAAGTGGGACACGGAACAATCCACCAAACGCATTTGGCAATGGTACATACGGCTTTGGCATTGTTTGTGACTGTTAGAATTACGCCCATCTCTGTATTGCATTTATCCGCCGGCACAGTTATGTCCACTGAGTTATCAGTGTCGGCTATTGGTGTAGTGGTTATCGTACCCGTATTTAGATCTTTTACCTTGAGAATCCAACTGTAGGTCATCCCAGACTGTAATGGGGTCGAAATATGAACTACATCTGCTGGTTTCTTATCGGGTAATTTTGTCCAAAGGCTACTTGGAACATCTCCGCAAACATAGCATGCAGATCCTACTATGCTCATTGCCATTAGTAGGGAAAGCCCTACCATCAAGGCACTTGTCGGTCTCATTATTTTTCCTCCTTTAATATAGCATTATGCTATGTCTTAGAGTTAACATTTTAAAGCTATATATTCCCACGAATTACTGTTTAGTGTTTTCAGATAATTAAGAGACATACTTATTTTATCTAATTTTAATTGCATCGTATTAGAGATAATTAAATGTATTAAGAATAAATAGTCCGTAATGTGTATATACAACTTAAGAAGATAAGATTCGAAAGGAGAGTCAAATATGAAATTCCGGATCTATTGCTTTATTGTGCTTTGTTTGACTACATTGGTCATAAACGGATTGTCTCAATCGCAGGATAATCCGGTTTTTATTAATTTGATTGTCGATATGGATTTGCCACCAAATTCCACTCCAGATCAACTGCAAGCCACCAAAACAGATCTTTTGGCCATCTTTGATGCCACTACTAGCAGTAATATTGATTGGAATCTATTTGTTACAAAAGATACTCTTCTTCAGAGTCGCAACTTTCTTGCAGGAGTGATAATTGCAGCTCCTTCAGAAAGAACGATAGAAGTGGGAGTATCCGAACTTAGAAACAACTTAAATGAAAAATTAACGGATAAGTCTTATCAGGAACAAAAGGCATTGCTCGAAGATGCAAAAATTTATGCTGAAGCATGCAAAATATGCGGTGTTAACGAAGTTGAGATTAAAGGCTTCATACCGCAGCTTTTCGATCAGAACGAAGATACCTATAGAGCACTGGATGATGTGGGATTTGAGTATAATGCAGGATTCCAGGCAGGAATCTTGTATGAGCCTGGTCATCAGGCTGATGTCTGGCCTTACAAGGTTGAGAACCATGAGTTTTATGCGGTACCAATAAGCACCTATGTACACTCAGGAGATCTGGTTCCATTGGATGATCGCTATGCAGAAGATAACGGGATCAGTTCCACCCAGTGGAAAGACATGCTGATTGGGAAATTCAATGAAATCTCAGGCAAGGATGAACCCATGATCATAAGCTTAAGTTCATCGGTCTCTGGCAAAGAAGATTATTTAGAAGCATTGAAAGAGTTTACAGACTTCGCCATATCAAATGGTGCACAGTTTGTCCTAACAAGCGACCTCGTTGAAATGTCCCGCAATGGAATTCATGTGGCTCAAGAAGGATCTGCAGAGATCACCCAAAGCGACGTAACAGGTATGCCGTCTGATTGCCCGGAATGCGAAGCGGCCAAACAAAGCGGCAACAACTCAACAGTTTCAATTGATTCAAATGAATCCGAAGTAGTTATTGATCTATAGATTGGATTCTTGAGCTAATTAAGACTCCGCGTGGCCAAAAGCATACCCACATCAAAAGCGGTGTAGCCACGCGAAATTTTATTTTTATTTATTCTAACAGCCTCAGCTTGGGGCGGGTTTCCTGGCAAGACAATGGAGGATTTTAAAAGGTACCTATTTAATCACAAAATGTATATACTATTATTTCCATAATGTAGCACATGAGGATGCTCATAGACTTTTCTGTCTTAAAAGAATATAATGAAAAGATTCTGTCGCGTGGTGATAAGCTGTCCTCCTTATCCTCACTTGTTGACTGGAATGCATTTTTGCCGATAGAACATAAGCTATGCAAAAACAAGAGTGAGCAAGGCGGTCACCCCAATGCTAGGGCAAAGCTTCAACAGAAGACTCATGAAGATCTGCACTTTCCCATGACTCCTGAAGGGAATTTGGGCTATGGAAATGAGCTCATCCGCCACTTCAAGGCATGGGCAGATGATCATGGAATTGCCCTCCTTCTGAACCACAGAGTCAGGGCTATCCTGCGAAACCGAGATGGAGAAGTTATCGGCCTCGAGGCGTCTACCATCGACAATGAGGTAAGGTTGCGGGCGAGAAGAGCCGTTGTATTCTGCTCGGGCGGCTATACCCACAACCCCGAGCTTATATTGCAGTTCCAGCACGGACCTCTTTTTGGTGGCTGCGCTGCACCGACCAATTCTGGCGACTTCGTGTTAATGGGTGGAGAGATAAGAGCTCAGCTGGGCAACATGGCAGGGGCGTTCCGCGCCGAGGTAGTGCTTGAACAAACATTCCGAGACCCGAACGGCATTCACACCATGTTCCACATTCTTGGGGATAGCATACTGGAGGTGAATCGTTACGGGAACCGGGATCATGGATGAGAAACGTAACTATAGCGACCGTACCATGGTGCACTTTGTATGGGATCCTCAACGAGCAGGGTGGACGAATATGCTGGTTTTCATGATTTACGATGAGCGGACAGCCAGACTGCGGTGGCAGAATGCAGGCCCCATCTATTCTGGGGGTGAAGGTAAATCCCATATCATTGACGGAACTGATTTGGATGAACTTGCTCGAAACATCGACATGCGATTGGCCAAGCTTGCTTCCCGTACTGGTGGATTCCGGCTTGATGCCAGTTTCGGCGAGAATCTGAAAAGGACCATCATCAAATTCAACGAGTTCGCCAGAAACGGGGTTGATGAAGATTTCCACCGAAGAGAGTTCGCCTATGATAGAGAATGGCCTACATTCCCACCGACAATCCCAGAGGAGGAATGGCCACCCCAGGGATCGAAGAATTGCACGATGTATCCTCTGAGCGAGAAAGGGCCGTATCACGCCGTCATTTTAGCGCCAGGAACGCTGGATACTAACGGCGGTCCAATCATTGACGCCCAGGCGCGAATTCTTGACACCCATGGGAGATCGATTAAGGGCCTTTATGGTGCAGGGAACTGCATTGCAGCACCAAGCGCTAATGCTTATTGGGGCGGAGGAGGAACCATCGGTCAAGCCATAGTCTTCGGTCACATCGCCGGGAGAAATGCTGCCAAGGAACCAGAGAAGTCGGCCTGATCTCCAGAGACGAGTTTTGTGTCGCTTTCGATGAATTCGGCAACATATCTCTTTGGCTCTTCGCTATATGGTGTGGGTAAGGAATGCTTTGTTTCTCTATGCGCAACTCTGCGAACTGTGCGACTCTGCGGTTTTACTTCGCAAACATTAGTTATAACCAGTGTCTTGAGACCATTTAACCGCAGAGGCACAGAGGACTACGGAAAAATTGTTGGATTCCTGCGCCAGGCGCATAGACCCACAGAGAACAGAGATGAGCCATCTTTTTATAGACTATGACGGACGGAATTGAGGCGGGATATAGAGACCCTTTTGATAAAGGGCGGGAGTGGTCAAGATGGTTGACATCAAACTCACCTGAACATTAACCTTACATAATATCAGGCCGTTCTTTGATAATGATGAAGGTCAAGAGCATACTACTGGTCTTGTTGCTGGTATCTTTCTTCG
>JAQVZT010000369.1 GCA_028708055.1 Methanothrix sp. | reverse complement strand
GACGCATCATCCTTTCCGCTGCGGGCAGGTCATCAGGATAAATATATGAAATGAATTTTTCGATGCTGTCGCCAAGGCTTCCGGATGGCAGACCCAGAAGCCGGTCTGCGATAGGAGAGATGCTGGAACCTAGGAGCTCACCTCTGGCATTGACATCATATCGCCAGACGATCTCGGATATCATCGAGATCATGTCATTGTTCATGAATATCCTAATGATTAGTTCTGGTTGATACGTCTGTTGGAAGAATTGACTTATTTCCGCCGTTGTCCTCCTGCATAATACTACTCAGTGCTGGGGCAGGCATGCTACGCAGGTGATGTTCAGGGATCACATTTATATTTCAATGCGCCTTTTCTACTGACAGGGTGTGAGGCGCAAAGATGAGACGGATGCTTTTCTTGATGCTGATGGTGCTGGCTGGCGTCGCTGTAGAAATTGCTGCGGTAAACGCAGATGATGCTGCTTATGGCGCACAAGCGACGACGAATGATCTGCTGGCCCAGAACTTCACTGAGCACTCCTGGATATTCGTTAACGGCTACATGGAAGAGTCGAGAATACTGCAGACTCAGACCGGGTTTAAAGGCCAGAAGATCGCCCTCACCACTAGCGGAAGTGGAATGGCCACCAGGACCATCGATTCAGAGGTCTACCGGGATTCGAATATGGATGAAGCGTCGCTTACCATCTCCGCCAATTATGATTACCGGCCATATGTTCCACCGCTCACCCAGAGCGATCTAAGGAATGCCCTTTGCGCCAAGAATTACGAGGTCGGATCAGTCTTTTCCGAGACGTATAACATCGATAAAGATCTCATTAAGGACACAAATATTTACGAAAACGACAGCTTCTCAGTCTATCAGATCAGTTCGGAGATCCAGGGAACTGCCAGAATCGGCCAGAGGGTGCAGAAGAACGCCAAGACGGTGCCGTCCTTTATCATGAACGGAATGTACGTAGGCTATGCACAGATCAGATCGGAGACCGTTGTGGGAAACACCTCCGTCCTGACATTGCCCTGTCCGTAGAAAATGCGAAGATATCCGCAGGCCCGGGATCCGTAGGGGTCCAAGCCTGCCGGTCGATCCTTATTCAACGATTTGCGCGGCTTCGCTATGGGCAGCAGCCACTGTATCCAGGATCTCCTGCCTCTCCGAAGCGAAATGCAGGTGGCTATTGCACCGGCAATCGGAGCAGCCGAAGCGGGGGACCGCCTGGAGCCTTTTTCCGATAGCTCTCGCGATTCTGCACTCCAGGTCCAGGGTGGTCCTGGTGGTGAAGGCCTCAACCAGACAGGTAGAGGGCAGCAGATAGTCAATATGCCAGCGTCTCGTTGTCTTTATGCCCTCAAGCACCTGGATATGGCGGTCCACCCGTTTGAGGCCGCCGGGGCCCATGGCTGAGCCTGTGTAAGAATAAAAGCCACTGGCAAAGTCGATAATTCCCAGTGAGCCAATCGCTATCCTGGATGGTTCTGGCAGGAAGAGCACCAGCGTATAAATCCCAGGCTCATTTCTCTGCGGCTGCATGCCAGTTCTCTTGACTGCGCTTATTTGAGCTTGGTGCTGATCCAGATGATGACCTGATGTTGAGCTTGATTCCATATGGAGGAATCGTGTAGGAAATATACGAGAGACATATTAAGCCAAGTCTTTTCTATGATGAAGGGCCATTAGGCTCTTGGTGAAATTAAATGAAGCTATTATTAGCAGCAACCATGATGCTGATGCTTTCAGCCGTAGCTATGGCTGTGCCAGATGTCCAACAGGTTGGCCCTTATGCGGTATCATTCGATTTAAATACCAATTATCAGGTTCAAATTGCCCAGCCCGTTGAAATGGGAACCGCCAAGGCCTATCAGATGGGCTTATTTGTCGACAATTCCACATATGCTTCAGTCGGCATAACTGAGTATGCCGACCTGACCGATTCTACATTGATGGTTTTCAAGAGCATGCTGCCGATGAGCATGATGCTCCAGGGCCTCAATGTAACAAATGTTGAAGATATGACAGTTGACGGAAAAGAGAGCTTCCTGGTCACAAGCGAACCCATGGAGGCAGTCGCAGGAGCACCCAGCACGGTCTACCGGGCCATGTACTGGCTGGATAGCCAGGCCTGCGAGTGCGGACCGGTTTCCGTTGGCAAGACCAGCGTTGTCGTCACCTCAACCTATCCTCTGGATGTCACCCAGGGACTGCTTTCCAGCCTAAAGGTCGTCCAGGGCCAGGCAGCGACCGCAGCGGCTCCAGCAGCCCAGGGCGGCCAAATTCTGCCCCCGGCTTAGGCGCTAAGTCTCTGGGCAAATAGCATGCGGGAAATGAGGCAAAACCATCATTTCCCATTAATTTAGTATTTTCATTGAATAGCAAGAATCAATAGTTGCAATAATACTAAATTTGAAACCCAAAGTACGGAATGTGTGGTATATCAAATCGAGTACTAATTCTGTGGCGTATTGTTTTACCACTATCTCTTGAGGGACGACTTGAGGAACAGCAGTTCATTCTTTGTAATGAGCCTCATCATAACTCGCGCTGCAATATGGATAATTGCACCCGACAGTATGGCTAATAGTATCTGTATAAGTCCAACTATCAAGCATATTAGCAAATCCTACAATTGTGATATCGCTATATGTGTCTTGTTTTATTAAAATATTTCTTTTAAGATTGTCCTCGAAGCATTACTATTAACCTCCAATTAAGGGTTGCGCTTTTGAACTCTATATAAAGCGCAAGGATTCTGGAGAGGTTTTTAGGAATCCTCATCGCAACCTAATCATATAGCAGCAAAAAGTAGTTAGATTTGTAGCTTCGTCTATTCTATATATCTCGCTAATCCATGGTCAAGATCCACCTTGGGCTTCCATTTTAGATATTCTCTCGCTCTAGATACGTCCGCAAGGGCAAATCGGCATCTCCTTTCTGTTTTTCTGAATATTTTCGCCTAGCAACCTTGCCAATAAGATGCGAATCCAATATCCAGCGAATGGGTGACCAGTCAATCAAATCCGATATTTGCGATAAACCCTAAACTCCGCCTCTTGCAGTAACCATTTTTGAGAGCAGCCTTATCGCGTCCCTCTTTGACCGAAGGATATATATATGATTATGGTTATTACTCTTAGCTATGTCTTACATTGTCAAACAGAA
>JAQVZT010000042.1 GCA_028708055.1 Methanothrix sp. | reverse complement strand
GCTTTCCCAGAAAGCGGCCGTCCCGGGTGAGCACATCACAGGAAAACTGGTCTGCTATCATTCCTGAGTTGGTGTAGTAGATCATTCGAGAGCTTCCGCCCCTCGATCCGATCAGCCTCTTCTCAGCATCGTAGCGGATCTTTGGGTAGATGCGCCTCTCTATCATGCCATCGTGGGCTGAGGAGAGGTAGAGCACGGCGCTCATCAGCTCCTCTTCGCTGAGGCTACTGTAGCAGTAGGACCTCCGAACCACCCTGAGGGCCTCGCTTATTGTCCAGTCCCTCTCCAATGTCATTCCCACCAGATGCTGGCAGAGGGCGTCCAGGGCATTTTGGGGAATGTGAATTCTATCCACGTTGCCCACCATGGCCATCTGTAGCATCACGGCGCACTCCATCAGCTCGTCTCTTTCCAGGACGATTATCCGGCCAATCACGGCTCTGTCAAGGCTGTGCCCACCCCTGCCGAAGCGCTGCAAGAGCGCAGCCACAGATTTGGGCGAGCCGATCTGCAGGACGAGATCAATTGACGGCATGTCGATTCCCATCTCCAGAGAGGTGGAGGAGCAGACGACCTTCAGCGTCCCTTTCTTGAGGCGGCTCTCTGCATCCATCCGCCCTTCCCGGCCCATTGATCCGTGATGGCAGGCGGAGTTCTCGCTGCTGTAAAATTGGGGAAAGCGAAGCCTAAGGTTCTGCAGAACCCTTTCTGCACCATTGCGGCTGTTGGTGAAGATGAGGGTGCTGCGGTGCTCCTGAATGTGGCGGTGCAGCAGATTGTAGAGCCGGTCCGTCAGCTCCTTCTGATCGGCAAGAATGAGGTCGGGAACCGGGCAGATCAGGCGCAGGTCATAGCGGCGGAAGAAGCGGCAGTCCACCACCTCCACTGGCCTCAGGTAGCCTGCCAGAAACTCGGCCACCTCTTGCAACGGCTCAACGGTAGCCGAGCAGCCGATGCGAACGAAGGAGCCGGATAGGGGATCGGCTGATGACGGCCCCGGCTCTTCTCCGGGCCCTTCACTTAAATGCTCCTCCAAATGCTCCTCCAACTGCACCTCCAAATGCTCCGCTAAAAGCTCCTCCAGTCGCTCCAGGCTGAGGGAAAGGTGGACGCCGCGCTTGGAGGCGGCCAGGGAGTGAATCTCGTCCACAATAACCCAGCGCACGCCCAGTAGCTTCTCTCTGAATCTGGGTGAGCTGAGGAGGATAGCCAGGGATTCGGGGGTGGTGTTCAGGATGTGAGGAGTTCTGGTAAGCATGCGGGCCTTCTCCCGGGCAGAGATGTCTCCGTGGCGGATGGCGTGCCTGATCTCCTGCACCTGCAGCCCCCTTTCTTCGGCTATTCTCCGTATCTCCTGAAGGGGGCTGTCCAGGTTTCGGTGAATATCGTTTGCCAGGGACTTGAGCGGGGAGATGTAGAGGCAGTAAACCTTCTCCTCCAGCTTGCCAATGCTCGCCATTACAAAGAGCTGGTTGATAATGGCAATAAAGGCGGAGAGAGTCTTTCCCGAGCCGGTGGGCGAACTGATGAGCACATTTTTTCCCTGGGAGATTATGGGAATGGCCTGGCGCTGGGGAGGAGTGAAGAGGCCGTCATCTGACCGGAAGGAAGAGAGCCACCACTCCTGCAGGACGGAATGAAAGAGCGAGAGCAGGGCAGCGTCTTCTGGGGAGACAGGCGGGGCGAAGGAGGTGGCGGAAGCGGGAGGGGCGGAAGAATCGGGAGAGTCGGGCATTTCGCTGCCGGATTAGGTGAGGATGAGAAATAGATCTTTTGGCGGAGATCTTTTGGCGGCTGGGCTAGACCGCAGAAAAAGAAAAGAGAAAGGAAATAGAAAATACCGGCAATTGCATCAAACCACTGGCTTCCAGGCTTCTAGGCCTCTCCAAGGTCGAGGGCGGGCTTGAGCCCCGCGGCTGACTTTGCCGCGCGGCATCCCACCAGAAGGAGCGACAGGAGACGATTAAATGAATCTGCTAACCAGTCATCCAGAATTTGCTTATCTTGGTAATTTCTATCTCGATTAATTACGTCCGATTGGTTCGGATTCGAAAGGACAGATAATTCCAAGCAACAAATCTATGCAGTCGCCTGGTACGGGGCAAGTCTAATATATCTTGCAGTCCTTACAAGGCTTACATGGAAGCAAATAAACGCATACCTGTAACTGAATCCGTCTGGATGGATCTATGCAGCCTCAAGAGAGCCGGACAGACATATTCGCAGCTCCTGGAAGAGATGATCGAGGAGCGCAAGAAGGCAAAACTGTTTCATGATATGGAAGAGATTGAAGAAAAGGGCGAGTTTGTGGAGTTTCCGTGGTAGCCTATAGTCTCATCATAAGCAAAAAAGCATTGAAATATTTGGAGCAATTGCCGGAGATCGTCAGAAGCAAATGCAAAACGCTGTCAGAAGACCCATTTCCTGGAAAGCATGGCGATAAAGAGCTGATTCATCGATCGGGACATGAAGATATTTACCGATTGCATGTTGGCAGATCATATACTGTGTTTTATAAAATATCTAAAAATGAGAAGATCGTTAAGATCCTGGAAGTTACCACCATCGAGCGGGCCCATAAATTATATGGCCGATCGGGCGGATTGTCCTAAATCCCAATTGCTCATGAAAGGCTTATTCACCCCGCAAGCGTCGCCATCACGCGGCTCTCTGCCCTCACCGGGATGGGGTGCGGCATTCGCAGCTTGCCCACTGCCCGTTCCATGATCTCCCGCAATTTAAGTGCGGCCTTTCCTACCCGCTCCTCCGTAGCCTCCAGGATCATTTCGTTGTGGATCGAGCCGGCCATTTGAGACGAACGCCTGCTGCCCTGCACGGCGGCTTCGCAGGGGAGCGCCTGCGGACGGCTGCCGCGCGGGGGTGCGCACGCGGGCGCGGAGGGGCGGGCGGAAGCAGGCGAAGGTGGAAGGGCTCTTGGGCGGGAGGGATGACGGGGCATTTTCCGGCTGACGGGGGAGGATTCGGAGAAGCAAGCTGGATGAGCGCAAAGGATGGTAAGGAGCGCGGCGTGGGTGGGCTTTGCGGGCTATGGGAAAATGGATGCAGGCTAAGAATTTAGCAATGTTGCGGGACCAGCACAAAAAGATTGATCAGAACTGAATGATGCAATTGTTGAGAAAGACTTATCATGGAGGATGTCAATATTCTCTTTGGAGTGACTGATGGATAAAAATAGTGCCCTGGAAAGCATTTGTCACATCTCCGTGAATGGCCGGAAAGAGGCGACTCTTCTTGAGATAGATCCCGCGGTCCATGCTTTGCAGCAGGGATTTGGCGAAAAGCTTGTAGCAGTTGTTCTCTTCGGCTCGCGAGCCAGAGGGGACTCAAGAGCTGAGAGCGACTGGGATTTGCTGGTCATCGCAAGGGATTTGCCTCAGCGCCAGATGGAGCGCTATAGAAAAACTAAACAGATGCTCCCTCCAACATGGAGAGGGCGAATCTCTATTCTGGCAAAAACCCCGGATGAGTTTGAGAGTGCATTGCCATCGATTTATCTGGAAATTGCTCTCGACGGGCTGATTCTCTACGATCCGGAAGGGTACGCAGCAATTCAGTTGCAGAAATTGCGCCGTCTCATTCGGTCTAAGGACTTGAGACGAGAAAAGCGAGGCAGAGATTTTATCTGGCAGTGGGGAGCCTTTCCAGGCTTCGGCTGGTCGATTGGCTGGAAGGAGGCGACCTGATTACGGCATATGAATCAGCCATATACCGTTTGAAAGTTGCTCAGGGATTTCTGGAAGAGAGCAGCCAGGATTTGCAGCTCGGGCGCTGGCGTTCGGCTGTGGATAATGCGCAGCTTGCAGTTGAGAACTCAGCCAAAGCAGTTCTCTCCTTAGTTGTGCCTATTGGAAAGACCCATAATCCTGCACCACAGCTCCGTGATACTCTGTCCAAAGGGCACTTTTCGGCTGATATTGCTGAAAAGATCGAGCGTCTCGCAGAATCTGCCGAACAACTCGGATTTGATGTTCATATTCAAACAGACTATGGAGATGAAACCGGCAGGCTGACCCCCTGGGATCTCTTTGACGAAAATGATGCGCGTCAAGCGCAAAGCCTGGCCCAGGAGAGTGTGGATCTGGCAGATGCTATTGTTCGAGAGGTGCGAAGAGGGTGATAGCTTGCGGAAAACGGCGACAGGGACTGCACGCGCGCGAGCGGGTGAGGGCGTGGTGGCAGAAAGGTAGCCGGGAGGAGAGCAGGTGGCGGAGATATTATCGGCGCAACAAGCAAAATGTGGATTTGAAGGTGAATAAATTGGAGCAATTAAAGCACAAAGCATCGGATAATGATTCGTATATGGCCGCTTTCGATGGCTTTTTAGTAGCTATCGTATGCAGGAGTAAGTGAAATGCCAAAATACTACCTACTCGCTGAGGCTTTTAATCTTAATCATATGGTGTACGACACGCATGATATCAGTACTATTCGCGGAGGGAGTTTCCTCCTTCTCAATGCCATTAAACGCCTACAAAAAAATTTCGAAAACCGACTTAAACCAATTTCCACAGCTGCAAGCACGGGTCTATTTGTATATGAGGATGCTGGCAATTTAGATGCACAAAGGGCAGGAATAGCGCAAGAAGTTCTTCGCGTCTTGCATGATGATACCGGTGGCTATGCTACATTTTTAGTGGCTATTGAGAAAGATATTCCAGAAAATTTTCAGCTCGTACTTGCTCGGTTGGAGGCAGAAGTCCGTCGTCAGCAATGGCGTATGCCCACAGTAGTCGTACCTGACTTTGATGCCACTGATCAAGAGTGCTATCTTGATGGTTGGCGACCTGGCGTGGAACCGTATACTCTTGACCCTATGTTCAAGATTAGCAAAGCAACCTATTATCGCAGGGAGCGTGGGCGTGAGCTTAAGCATACCCTCTTCCAAGAACTGTTCGGTGAAGAAAGTGATGGAGCCGATCTGTGTGCCAAAGATTTGGGTGAATTGGCAAACGACTCCAGTAAAGGCATCTTGAACGGCAAAATAGCATTCATTCATATAGATGGTAATAGCTTTGGAAGCATAAGGGAAAAAAAGTGCATCGATCCGATCACACGCGAAAATTTCGACGCAACGATACAAAAATATAGAGAGGATTTTCTTGATGATCTACGCAAAGCTGCATATAAAGATCCTGACTTTCATTTTCAGTTAAAAAATGGTATAGATGTGCTTCGTCTTGAAGTGTTACTATGGGGTGGAGACGAGTGCACGATCGTTGTACCTGCGTGGAAAGGGCTTGAAGTGCTAGAACGGTTTTACAGAAAAACTGCAGACCTTAAATTCGGAGGTGTGCAGATGACTCATCGTGCAGTTGTTATCTTTTGTCATCATGATGCGCCCATTCTGCAAGTTCGAATGTTGGCGGAAAGGATGTTGGAGATTGCCAAGAAAAATATTAAGAATCAGTTTGAAGCCGCTTTTGGCTCAGATCCCGCATTGTCAAGCCTTGCGGATGAGGATCGTACTCAGCAGCAAAAATTGTTGTCTAACGCCAAATACTGCAATGCTGCCAGATATTTAGTCCTGGAATCATTCGACATGCTGCGAGGCTCTCTTGAACAATTTCTTGAGCGCTATTACGGCGATACTAGCATGGGCAACATTCTGTTGCATGCCAGCATAATGTCAGAAATTAGGGTTAATATGCGCACAATTTGCGAAAGAGTACCTAAAAGCCGCGTGATAAATCTTGCATCTGCAATTAGCCGTAATGATATTGCTAGCAAAGAAGAACTGCGCAATAAATTAAATGAATCAATTGAACCAGAACAACGAGATGTAGCTCTCGCAGCAATAGATGCCTTCACAAAAGAAAATAATGCTGGATGGTTTATCTTAGCGGATCTATGGGATTATGCACAGGAGTGGAAGGCATGACTCAACGATATACCTGCACAATTGATCTGATTGTATTAGGGCCTTTTCTCACAGCGGCGACTGGCCCAGACCGGTATGGAGTGGACAAATCTGCGCACCGAGATCATCTGGGTAGGTTGGTAATTCCTGCAAGCCACCTTAAGGGCAAATTACGATCTTCGCTGGAAGAACTTGAACCATTCTTCGACCCTGCGGATCGACCTGATCTTAAGTTGCTCTTTGGAATAAAAAGCATTGAGGGCAGCTACGAACCAGTCCCTGCTTCTGTCCATTTCAGCGACCTCATATGCGCTAATTCTACTATCGAAGGAACGCGGACTCGCGTTACTATCAACCGTGCATCTCGGACTGCTCAGCAGAACATGTTGAGAGATTTAGATGATCTTTTCGCTAGCGGTACAGAAATCTGTTTCACCGGTAAGATATCCTTTAGCTCATCGGACTCTATCACTGCTGCGCGATTGGCGAGGGTGTTACAGCTTGGCCTTCAGTGGCTGCCTACGATTGGGTCCGAAAAAGGTGTCGGATTCGGCCGGCTAAAGTCGGTGCTGGTAGGCGTTCCTGCAGAAACGACAATACCTTCGCTACAGATTCACTCTGGATCATCTGATGCAATACATCTACGGATAACTCCTCAGGAGCCACTGCTAATCGGCGGGATCAAGAGCCGACGCACCAATTACTTGGTTTCTCGCCTTGAATTAACAGGCGGCTTGATAAAAGGTGCATTGGCAGCAGAGCTAAACGAAGCTCATGGCGTGAATCCAATTACAAGACCGCTAGAAGCATGTTATGCATCTGACTATCCTGGATTTGAATCGTTGATTAAGAACTTTTCATTGATCCGTGTGACTCATGCCCGACCTGCGATCGTTGATGGTCCTAGGCCAATCAGACTTCCACTCTCTGCGGTAGAATATGGAGAGAACGAGTTTGGCGATGTGGCATTGTCTAACAAGCGAACGCCTTTGGTGCATGATCGCTATAGCCCGGCTTACTATGGTGACGCAAAGAGCCTTAATCAGTATGAAGATCTAGCTGAACCTGCCAAGTTATTCGTTACTCGTTCAGAAATCCATAATGCATCACAGAGGACTGCCGAAGGGCAGCTCTTTACATATCAGTTCTATGCGCCGCTTACTAAAGAAAAAAGGCCAATAGAATGGATCTGCAACGTAGACTTTGATTCAGTATTGGATTCTGAAGAGCGTATGGCTGCTATCCGGCAATTTGCAATAGCTGTCCAGCAACACTTGCATCGCCTAGGCAAGCTGAGTCGAACAGTGAATGTAGCAGCAAAAGATGGCCCTGCCACCTCAAGAACCAATAATCCAATCCTAATCAAAGAAGGCATCTCTCTAGTGACACTGCAAAGTGATACCATCATGCTCTCCCCAAATATTGTACGATCTCTGCCACTTGGTCAGGACTTGTATGAAGCATATGCGGCATATTGGCAAGACCTTTCAGAAGGGGCGCTAAAGCTAGATGATTTCTTCGCTCACCAAGGATTCGAAGGAGGATACCGGTATCATCGGTATCTCGGTGCAACAGAACGGAAAAATCGCCCCAACAGATATCGACCATATTATCTCACACTAGCAGGTAGCCTCTTCAAATTAGAAGTGATGGATGAAGAAAAAGCGACCAACTTCCTGACTAAATGGTTATTATGCGGACTCCCGCTGCCCAAGTGGGCACTTGAAGAGTATGGGCAGTATAGATGCCCACTTTGGGAATCTTGTCCGTTTGTTCCTGAAAACGGATATGGGGAAATTGCTGTGAATCTGGATTGGCATTGGGAAAAGCGGATTTGATGGCTGCAACTATGCCATGCGATATTTGCGAGGTTAATAAAAATGACGAGTCTGCTAAAAGGCGATGCTTTTCTGAATCGGTATCGCATTACAGGAACGCTAACAACTGCATCTCCTTTGCATATTGGCACAGGGGACTCTCGATCGATGCCACGTGATGAAGGAGAAGTAGTAGAAGTCTCTACTATCATTACAGATCATCGAAATAAACCACTGATCCCAGGCAGTACATTGCGTGGAGTACTACGCAATTGGCTGCTGACTGTTCTTGAAGGCATAGGTCCACAGTGGGCTAAAGAGCGCAACTATAATGGAGAAGGACTTTTGGATCTGGATCAAGATAAGCAAATTCAAACGGTCAAGGAGACATTCAGTTACTTAGAATTGCTATTCGGGACGCCGCTTAATGCTGGCAAGATCGAAGTGTGGGATGCAACATGTTGCACAGGAGATCTTCAAGCTATTGGCGATACATTATTGGGTTGGGACCAAAAGCGCTTGACCTATGTGGATACATCTGTGGCAATTGATCCAGCTCGTGGCGTAGCAAAGGACAAACTGCTATACAAGGCAGATGTCGTTCCACCTGGTGTTGATTTTGAGTTTAACCTAGTCGCTCAAAATCTCTCTGATGAGGAATTGGGACTAATGCTGATGGCACTTGAGGGCTTTAATTCCCAAATTTACCCGATCCAGATAGGTGCGCGCGGTGAGCGAGGCTATGGTCGAATGAAATTCAAGATCGGTGCAATTTATCAGCTAGAACGCCAGGGTGTGAAGAAATGGCTTAAGGAAAACTTGCTAACAGTGGGCGCTGAAACGCAACCTTCTGGCTACTTCGGTCTACCAAGGCTTACTGACGCCGAGCAGAAGCAGAAGATAAAGGCAGTCAAGGATAAACTTGCCAAATCAATGTGAGGGTAAGCGTTCATGTATAACGATCGATTGTATGCTGATGGAGTTCATAGCGTATTGCTAGCTGAATGGGAGATGCTTTGCAGCACACCGCTAGTCATTCGAAATGGGTATCATATCGCTTACTCTGATAGTGCCAAAAGCAAAACCCGATATCATAATCTCAATCTGAAATGGCGGAACAAAGAAAATCAAGAATTCGAAGTATCTTCTCTTTATTACGGCTATGAGATATGCAACGATCAGGTGTGCAGCTTTCATTTTGTATCACCAAATAGCATTAGAGGTGCATTGAGATCGTGGAGTATCCGCAATTTTGTCCATCCGGATTTATATCCCACAATGAATCCTGCTACTAATAAGGATGAGGAGGCTATGGGATCTCACAAAGCCTGCGTTTTAAAAGGATTTGCGCGAAGCGTCACCGGATGCGAATTGATTGCATCTCTATTTGGTCTAGCCGCGGATGAAGGCGAATCAACCATGCCCAGCAATGCCGGCAGGCTGATCATCGAGACGGAGAGATTTGCAGAGGCTGAATTGTGCCCTGTTGATGTCGGTGGAGTAAAGATGGAAACTACCGGTGGGCCAGGCAATGTGCGTCGTGAGATGATTGCACGCAATCCACTCGATCGCATGACGCATGCTTCGGTTGATGGTGGCTTGCACCGTTTTTTGGAAATTGCGCGCGGAGCAAGATTCAAAGTTCATCTGCGTATCATCAATCCATTAGACTGCGACCTTGGGCTTCTAGGGCTATGGGTAAGTGAACTGAACGATGGCATGTTGCGCATTGGTGGGCTCTCAAGCATTGGACGTGGGCGAATGGAAATACAAAAACAAACTTACGAATTATGGCGGCGGCCAAATGCACCGAAGCTTCAAGGCCATGCATTAATCGGTGAGGAAGCGAGCAGCAGCAATTGCAATGATATCATGGCTGGAATTTTGGCGCGTTATGTCATATCCCCTGAAGCGTTGCCAAGATTTGCAGATTATTTAAAAGATTTTACGGGAGGTGGCGACATTGCCTCACTATCCTAATCCGTTTGATTTTGTGCCATTCCCTTCAGCACCTATCTTGCGTACTGAGGAACAATTCGACTATTTGGGTGAGAAGTTCAGTGGGTATTTAGAGTTAGAAATAAAAGCGTTAACCCCAGTTCATATCGTAGGTCAAGTCGAGGGCGGTGCAGACGAGAACAAGAGCTTCTTTCTCCAGCAAGATGGTTTGCCATGCATTCCAGCTTCGAGCATAAGAGGCTGTCTAAGAGCTTTCACGGAGGCGCTAACTGCTGGTTGGGTTTCTCGTGCAAATACCGAATATCCGAAAAAGTATCATGGCCGCCATGTTGGTTTTAAAACGTTTGAGAACTATGTTCCGGAAAGGAAAAGTCAAAGCCGAATCTCTCCGCCTGCCATAGATACAGCCTTCAAACCAGGAGAAATTTCTGATTGTCTGGATGTAGCTTCCTATCCCTTTGGCGCGGTAAATGAAGCTAAGCAATTGGATAAAGAAGAGCAGTCCCGCAAGAGTAAAGTATGGTTGGAGGATGCATATATTCCTTTGGAGGCAACCACATTTGATCAAGATTGGTGGGCACCCGATATTGGTGGCGAAGCTTTTATGGGTGGAGGTAAGCCATCAGCATCGAATTGGTGGTATTTCGAGCCAGCTGAGGTATGGAAGCGTAACCTGTATGATAAGGACGGTTCTCCACTGGTAAGGTCCGGACGCAGGCAGGAGGTAGCAGAGTTTATTGGCGATCACCTCCGCGGACGCAAATTTTATTATCACCAGGATCCAGTAGCCTGTGTAAAAAAATATCATCCAGATAACAGATATTGGGCTTACTCTAAAAATCCATTTCACCCAGTGCGCTTGGAATGCATGCGACAAGACGCATTAACGCAGCCGTTCAGGTTATATCTGGACGGCATTCCAAGGTCCCTGTTCTTGCTGTTGCTTCGTGTATTGCACTTGCAGTCAACCGCTACTATGAGGCACAAAATTGGCTACGCAAAGGCCTATGGCTATGGATCTATAGAATTTGTCCTGAGATCGGCTAAATTGCGGACTGCAAGCCCTGGATTGCCGAAACCTTTGAAGGTGTGGAAAATCGTTGCAGGATCATGGAGTGAAGAGGCATTAGCTCATTCGGGACTTACCGATTTGATAGACCAGACCGCTTTAGTTTGGCTTGCACGCATACTGGGTTGGCCTGATAGAGATTTGTTGTTTTTCTATCCTCGTTATCAAGTTCAGGAGTTTCAGCAAGCTATTCGGTACGACCAGTTCAAACGCGAGATTGAGGGAAGAGGAATATCCGTTTCTGATAAGATGGTTGTCAACCCAAAAAGTGCACGTGACATTGCCGAAACGATCTGGAATGTCAAGCGGCCGATTGATTTCCGACTGTATCAGGAACGTTCTATGGGGTGGAACATCATCGAGCGACGCAACCCTTGATGATCGGCAGGTGGCAGAAATGAGTGATATTCCGGAACGCCAGAATGAGGATAGATTCCTGCGTTATCTGGCAGCGCAACGTCAACTATATACTGAGGATAAGCGCGTGGGCTACGGTTCGTTGATTTCAATTGCTATAGCGACGATTATTGGCACTTTCATCCAATTATTCCTGTCAGAGGTGGCAGGCTGTGCAAACTTGGCTGTACTTGTTTTAGCGACCCTTGGGTTATTAATACCGATGTTATCGCAAAGCCGCACATATGCAGCTAATGTGCAGGAGCGTTTTGATTGCAGTTTACTGCAAATAGAATGGAATGACGCTCTAGCTGAAGAGCCAGAAGAGATGATCATTTCGCAAAAAGCCGCACGTTTCCAGGGAAGCAGGGATTGGCACCAAGCTACCAGTGACCTGCGTGACTGGTACGAGAATCCACACATCGTAACCGACCCATTGGCTAAAGCTCGGATTGCATGTCAAATGGAAAACATCGGTTACAGCCATCGTCAAGGCAGGTGGTGGGCTGTGATGTTAATGGCAACCGTGGTAGTTTTATTCCTATTTCTAATTTTTATTGGAATGAGTATGAAGTGGACCATTACGCAATTATTCCTAGGACCCGTCCCCTTATTCGCCCCGTTGATGATTGGTGCTGTGCAGAATGCTGCACAGCATTTAGAGGCAGCCAGTAAGTTGGATAGATTGTCGAGAATAGCACAGGTACTTTGGCATGATGCACAGGGCGAATACGTTGATGAAATGGTGCTGACGCAACGAGCGCGTGCTCTGCAGAATGAGATATACCACTTGCGCAGGGATTATCTGCCTGTACCAGATTGGTGGTATAATCTGCTACGGAGATTGAACTAGACGCATACTATCGAGAGAAAACGCGACAGTGTATCCTCATCGACATTCAGGTAACAAAGACGCTATGTCGCCGGAACTGGGCTATTCAATGATTGCTGAGACATTGGAACGACTGGAACAGAGATCATCGAATTCGCCGATCTATTCGAACGGTTGGGTGAGGTCGAAGGCTTGTTCTTGTTTTATTGCAGCTGAAGCTATTGGAGATTGATATCATCTGATCAATAGCATATCAATATCAGTCTAGACTCCCGCCCCCGTCATCTACTCCCTCTCGGTCACCTCCCCCATCACCCCCGCCGAGCCGCTGCCCACGCTGCCTCCCATCCCCCGCGGCTCGCTGGTCATCGTCGAGGGCCGGGCTCCCATCTGGCGGTACGGCATGGCGCTGCACCGGCTGCACGGCTCGCCCGCCGCCGGGGCAGCCGATCCCCGCCTGGGGGCAGTGGTGGTGGCAACCCACAGCCCGCAGTGGGCAGTTGGCCAGGTGGTGGATGTGACGATGCCTGCTGAGGGATCGAAGGCTTGACTGTGGTTGCGGCCTGGACCAGGTAGCTCTGGCCCGCCAGAATAATATTGAAATATTTATAAAATTATGAAATATGACTCGCAGAGGGAAAAAAGCTATCCATCATCATTGAGGATAAAGATATCATGGATATTGAGGCGGAGGTCCTGAAGATGAAGCAGATGCTCATCTTCGAGATTTGACCACTTCACCCTTAATCTACTCCATCGCTCTATCCTCGTCGGGTTGCGATCCGTTGCCTCCTCTGCCCGCCATCCTCCGCAGGCCCCTTGGTCATCTTCGGGAGCCGCGCTCCCGCATCGCGGCGCTGCATCGGCTGCATGCCTCGCCTGTTGCCGGGGCAGCCGATCAGTGGCTGGGCGCAGCGTTGGTAGCAAGCCGCAGCCCGCAGTGTTCTGTTGGCCTGGTGGAGGATGTATTGCTCCCTGAGAGTGATGAAACCCAAAGAGATGCGAGGCAAAGAGCACAGACATTTGCCTGAATATCTTGAATCATCAAATGTCGTCCCACAACGTCGGTTTAACTCTTCTTCAGTATCTTTCAGTCTCTTTTCTTAGTTCTTCTTCTGAGTCATGCTAATGATCTTCCTCAATTTCAAAAAAAAAATCAAACTGCGCGCGGCCACCCCACCCTAAAGGGATGGGGTATGCTTCGGGCCGCGCGCTTCGTTTAGACGGAATCCAG